>NZ_JBHFNP010000223.1:0-13207 GCF_041929235.1 Microseira sp. BLCC-F43 | reverse complement strand
CACATCAGGGCGCACTGACAAAGCACCCGTTCTTTCCCAGTCTTGCCGAGAAAGAATCGTTCTTAATGTTATGTTTCTAGCACCTATCAAATCAGCATGAACTTCAAAATGACAACATTCACAATCAAAGATTAGTCCCTTGTTCGGTCTATTCTGATCGCTCACATGACCGCATTTAGGGCAGCTTTTGCTTGTATAGTCTGCATCGACTTTTATCGCTAAACTGCCAACGAAAACCGCTTTATAGTCGATAAATGAATAAAGTTCAGCACTGGACCATTTAGCTTGGTTTCTGTTGGCTTTTCTTTGTTTTTTTGATGCCTTTTTACCTTTCTTTTTTGGCTGCTAACAAGTCTTCTAAACCAAACAAAGTATGAGGAGTGACTATCTGATTGCTGATTTGATGGTTAACATCAGCAGTAAACCGTCTTTCTCTTCCTGCTAGTAGCTTTAATCTTCTAGTGGCAGAACGAGTGCCTTTCCGCTGAAGAGTTTTTCTAGCTCTTTGATATCGATTTGCTTTGTGTATTGTCTCCTTTCCTGAGAAAAACTGAGCTTTGTTCTCAACATCTGTAGTAACAGCCAAGAATCTTCTACCAACATCTACGCCTACAACTCTTTTTAAGTTAGCTGCCTCTAGTTCGGGTAGATCCAACTCTAGACTTACTAACAAATAGTAAATCCTAGACGACTTGGAATAGTAAATCTTAGCTCCACCTATTTTAGAACCACTCTTAATCAATTCAAGATGCTTGTTGTAGCCAGAATAATTAAGAGTGATTCTTCCTTTTAAACTAATGATGCTAACCTGTTTGTCTAGTTTAAAAGTGAAGTCCCTTAAATAATTTAGACTGCAAGTTCTAGATATATATTTAGGCGCTTCATCTAAACCTCTAAACCGCTTCTTCGTCCTTCCTTTTTTAATCGCCTCCTGATTTTGTCTTAATAAGGTTAGCAAACCTTTGTAGGTCGCGCCAACCTGCCTTGGAACATTGCAGGCCATCTGGGAAGGAAGGCTGAATCTTGAGCGTAAATCTCGTTACACTAATTTTTGTATCTTAGTTCCGTTAGAAGATTTACCATTTTCAAAATTCATTTGTGAAGTATAGTTCAAAGCATCCCGATAAGCTAAAGAAACCTCTCTCAACAACTCTTTTTGTTCGGGAGAAGCTTCTAGTTTTAGCTTAGCCGTGATTACCTGTAACATTAACACTTTCACGAAATTTATAGATTGTACAATATCGTGAAACCCGTTCTTTTGTCAAGCCTGGGTCGGGCATTCCTCCCGTCGCCAACCTTAACAGGTATGGCGCGGGAGGAATGCCCGTTGAAGTTGAAATCGAGTGAGGCATGTTGTTTGTGAAACGGAGAGGGTGAGATTCGAACTCACGGAACTTTTCAGTTCACTCGATTTCAAGTCGAGCGCAATCGACCACTCTGCCACCTCTCCGGGCGTATCTTCCATCATATCAATGCTGGGGATACTTTTAACTACTAACTCAAGGCAGGTTGCATAATTCCTTCCTCTGAGTGGCGATATAGAATTTGCTCCGAGGCGATTGCACAATCTTCTCCCACCCAAACCAGGGACGCCTGTGACACAATCCCATCTTCCAGCAATACCAGGGAAAAATTACGCCGGATCTCGCTGCCATGCCCAACGATGCGCGGGACGCTGGCGGCATTTAAGTAAACGGTATCATCGGGACTGGTACAAACTGCCGTCCGCAAATACTTTTTAGTGTGGCGCAGGTGGTGGTGCATGTGTCCAAAGGTTACAAGGGGAACCCATTTCCCCATTTGTTTGGTTTGAGCGATCGCCTCCGCCAGATCCGGATCGCCGAAGTCCCCTCCTATCGGCTCCCAATCTTTGCCGCAGGGGTCTTCAGGACGCGATCCTAGCCCCACGGGACCGTTGTGACCCAAAAAAATCAAGTTCTCATACGCCGCGCTTTGGGCGGCTGCTAGGATGCGATCCGTTGATTGTTCCAAACTCGATACGCCAAATCGTTCTTGATAAAACTGGTTGTATTTCCATTCCGGACCACCCCAGCTAAACGGACGACCCCCGACAACGGTTAAATTTAATTGGGGAAAATCCAACTTGCTATAACCAACATCCGCCTCGTGCATCAGATCGAGTTGTTCCTGCACCCTGTCTTCCTTTCGTCGATCGTAGGGGCATTTTTTGCGTCCCCATTCCGTGGCGGTGTACCAGGCGTCGTGGTTGCCGAAAACTGCTGCTTTGGGGATATTTAAGCAAGCGATCGCTCTCACCACTTCCACCGACTCGTTGCCAAAATCTCCCACAAACAGCACCAAGTCTACACCCAGATGTGCGAGAGCGCGAGCGTCTTCCTCCTGCCACTGGTCGTGAACGTCACCGACAACTGCTATTTTAATAACGTGCTTTTGATTATTCCCCTCGGTCATACTTGCTCCATTGCCAGTCTGTTTTAACTGTAGTCATAGACCGAGTTTTTTGACCAGAAGTTTTATCTGCCCCTTGGCTGTTCTAGCACGAAGTTATATTTTACTGGCACAAATTATCCATTCAAGAAATCCGGTTTCCCCCTGGAAGGTATTGTTTAAGAAACCGGGTTTCTTAGTTCAGTTACAACTCAAAACGCAACACTTTTAACTAGCTGGTTGACCCAATTCTAAAGCTTTTTGCACTAATTCATCGGTAACTTCGCCGCTAGCAGCTGGTGTACGGCTAACTTCTTTTGCCATATCCATATAATCAGCTGGATCCCCCGTAGGTTCGGCAAAAAATTCGGTTTCTTTTGCTGCTGGTACTTCAAATTTAGGTGCAGTCTCAACGGCTGCGGCTTGCGCGCCTTCTTCGGTACGGTCAATTTCGCTGACGCTAAACGCTTTAGAAGCTTCGTAATCAGCCGATACATCAATTGCGGGTACTTTTTCTTGTCCTTCCACCATGCTTTCAGCCGCAAGTTGGGCTTCATGGGTAGTCGCTTGCTCAGGATTGGGTTTGATTTCTTCGGTCATTGGGATTCTCCTAGTATGGAATTTTGTTATCCTTGCAACAATCCTAAACTTGCGATCGCTTCTGCTCTAACTCTCTTGCGATAGATCCTTCATCCCCCATTTGAGAGACACTTATTCTATCTAAAGATATGGCTTAAACTCTCTCTTTAGTAGGGCGATTTTTTCCCGTAAACTTTGATATCTCTTAGTCTGAACACCCAAACTATCTGTGAGAAAAGTTTATGATTTCCAGCCAAAATACCATCCAATCTCAAGCTTTATCAGAAAAAACTCAAAAATTGGTGCAAGCTTTTGAAGGGTTAGGAACCGATGAAAAATTAGCTTTGCTTTATTTGATTTACGAACAGATGGGAGACTCGATTACTCCCGCGGCGCCAACTGCAACAGAACCAGAACTCGCGCCGCTGTTAATGGGAGACTTTTATCAATTATCCCACGAGGATCAGCTAGAAGTAATGCGAGAAATTATCAACTGCGAAGACAGCGAATATTCTCGTGCCTATGGTGCTTTAAAAGAAAACAATCAATTGATGGTTTGGTATGCTTGGGCGCAAGGAATGGGCGATACAGTTGTAGATATGCCCCAAGGTTATCAAGCAACTCAATCGATCAACGATGCGCTGTCGCAAATTGAAGGGCTTGATTTTGACGAGCAAATTTCTGTTTTGCGTACTGTTGCTAGTAACATGGGATACACAGACATTCAGCCAATTCCATCTCAGGCAGAAACGGGCAAAACTGCCAGTCTTTAATTTTTCAAATAATTTTATCCCACCCCTAAAAGGGGTGGGATTTTACGTTGTTTTTGTTGAGCTGGCTGCGACAATAATTTGACAGGGAAATTGCCTGCAATTGCAGACAATCTCATGATGTCATAATCCGGGAATATCCAGACCGCTGGTGAGTTCTTCCATGCGGGAT
Source organism: Microseira sp. BLCC-F43 (assembly GCF_041929235.1). Taxonomy (NCBI): domain Bacteria; kingdom Bacillati; phylum Cyanobacteriota; class Cyanophyceae; order Aerosakkonematales; family Aerosakkonemataceae; genus Microseira; species Microseira sp. BLCC-F43. The sequence continues at coordinate 9,277 of NZ_JBHFNP010000223.1, read as the reverse complement.
CGCATCGTCGCCGTAGATTTTTCGTAGGCATCTTTCATTGCCGCTGTAACGGTGGCAGAAAGGGCTTCTGCACCACCTGCCAGGGCGTCTGGAGAAATTTCCACCCGCTGGGGTTCTTGGTTGCCGTTGAGTACAACCTTGACGAGACCATCTTCAGATTGTCCCTCGATCTCCATTTGCTCCAATTCTTCTTGAAGCCTTTTCGCCCCTTCTTGAACCTGCTGAGCTTTCTTAAAAGCCTCGGCTAGCTCTTTCATTTTGCCTAAGCCGAAGCCGAATCCCTGCTTTTGTGACATAAACTAAATTTCTGGGTAAACAACCCCATTCTTGCACAGCCACGGAACATCAGACATGGGTCATCGGTAATAGGTAATGGGTAATTGCCTGCCTATTACCGATTGCCCATTGCCTATTACCCTATCTAAATCAATTGAAAATCGCCCATAATTTTAACTTCTGGCTCTAACAATAAAGACCATTCCTGTTCCACTTTCTGCTGGACGAAGCGAATCAGCTGGAAAATATCGCTAGCCGTTGCCCCGCCGCAGTTAAGAATAAAATTAGCGTGGCGTTGCGCTACTGCGGCATTACCAATTCGATGGCCTTTAAGACCAGTTTGCTCGATTAACCATCCAGCCGCGTGAGGTTTGGGATTGCGGAAGACGCTGCCGCAATTTGGCTTATTGTAAGGCTGGGTAGAATGGCGTTGCTTGAGATGGGCAGCGGTGGTGGCGATTAATTGTGCTGCATCGGCACCTGGTTTGAGTTGGAAAGTTGCTTGAGTCACCAAGCGCCGATCTCCTTGCAAATTCGAGGTGCGATAGCTATAGCCCAAGTTTTGAGGGGTGACAATCTCAAGCTTACCGTCAGGGCAAAGCACGTGGGCGTTGACCAAAATATCTGCGGTACAGCTATTGTGCGCGCCTGCATTCATCACAACGGCACCGCCAACAGTGCCGGGAATGCCAACTGCCCATTCTAGTCCTTGTAAACCCCTTTCTGCGGCTTGCCAAGCGAGACGAACCAAGGGTTCTCCGGCGGCAGCGGTGACTTGACCCGTCTGCGGGTCGAAGTAGGTGGAACGCATATGGCGGGTACATATTACCAAACCGGGTAGACCGCGATCGCTCACCAGCAAATTCGACCCAGCCCCCAACAGGGTAACGGATAAACCCTGGGACTGCGCCCATTCAAAGCTGGCTTGTAGTTCCTCTAGGTGCCGAGGAGCAACATACCACTCCGCAGGGCCACCGACGCGAAAAGTCGTGAGCGATGCTAAAGAAACCCCATACTTGATCGTACAATCGGTTCCTGGCAGGTGAATGTGCCGAGATTTAGTATCTGCGGAAACTAGGCTGGTTGAACTAGCAACGTTGAGGCCCAAGGAGAGGTCGTAGGAGATTGTCATAGCTTGTAATAACTGCGAAAAATTCCTTAAAAACAAAGCCAGCTTGAACTCCACACTGAAGCAGTGAGTTGCATTGGAAAGAGCTTTCGCTGCACCCTGACCCGCTCTTTTCCCATCCATGTCTTAATCCGCAACTGCAATGCCTGTGTCCGGTGAACGAAATTAAACCCGGCAGGGATATTCGCCTAGGGTGTCTTTTTCAGATGCCTCAAAATTAGCTATCAACTCAGGAATCACCTGATTGAGGTTTCCAGCACCGAGAAACAGAGCCAGGTCATTGGGGCGTAGGGTTTCTTGGAGAAACTCGACCACCGACTGTAGCGATGGTTGGTATACCGCATGAGGATTGTAGGCGGCGATCTCTTGGGCGACTTGTTGCCCGTTAACTAACCCGTTGTTGGCTTCTCCCGCACTGTAAATCTCGGTGATAACTACCAAGTCGGCATCGTTGAAGCACTGAGCAAAATCTGCTAATAAACTCAGCGTCCGACTGTAGCGATGGGGTTGGAAAATTGCCACAATCCTTTGGTTGGGAGAATTTTGACGGGCGGCGGCGAGGGTGGCGCGAATTTCGCTGGGGTGGTGAGCATAGTCATCGATGAAGCGGATATTGTTGACTTCGCCCCGCAGTTCAAAGCGGCGTTTGGCACCAGAAAACGTGGCGATCGCACTCGCTATGACTTCAAACTCTAACCCCAAGTGACGACCCACAGCCACTGCTGCGAGTGCGTTGCTCAAATTGTGCTGTCCCAGCAACGGTAAGTTTAACTCTCCCAGGATTTCTCCCCGTTCCCAAATTTGCGCTGTAATGCCGTCGGCAAGGTAGACCACATCCTTTGCCGTGTAGTCCGCACCTGCATCCGGATTGAGGCTGTAGCTAATGTGTGGTTTGATGCGCGAGCATACCGGCGGACTATCAATGCACCCCACCACAATTTGACACCGGGAGGCAAATATCTCGAAGGTATTAATTACCTGCTCCAGGGATTCGTAATGGTCCAGATGATCGAGTTCGATATTGGTCACCACGCCTAATTGGGGGGAAAACTTCACCAGCGACCCATCCGACTCATCCGCCTCGGCGACTAAATAAGCTCCACCTCCCAGTCTGGCGTTGCCTTCCCAGGCTTTAACTTCTCCCCCGACTACAATTGTCGGGTCTAGACCCGCCATCAGCAGCAGATATCCAATCATGCTGCTAGTGGTTGTTTTGCCGTGGGTTCCCGCTACTGCAATGCTTTGGTAATCTTGGATCAAGGCTGCCAGCACATCCGAGCGATGAAAAATCGGACACCCTAACTCCAGAGCTGCCCGATACTCAAAGTTGGTTGTATTGATTGCTGTAGAACAAATGACTTGAGGTAACGCTGGCGCACCTGTCGCCAGGTTTAATTTCGGCTCCTGCTTTAAGGATTGTTCAGTTTTCTTGACGTTTGTGGCGCCAACGCCCACCGTTGCTGGTTGTAAGGATTCAGAAGCTGGCTCTACAGTTGGCAGAAAAAATTGCAAATTGGTGGCAACTTGTTCTCTAAATATATGGGCGCCGAGTTCCTGCAAGCGCTGGGTAATGTGGCTAGGTCGAATATCTGAACCCGATACCGGCAGTTGCCGTTGCGCCAGAACATAGGCGAGAGCTGACATTCCAATTCCACCTATCCCGATGAAATGAAATGGCCTGCCGCTAAAATCAACAGTATTTTTCATATCAACTCCTTACACACCACACAACACCTTACTGTATGTATAACAGGCGATATCATACCAGGAATTATTTTTTCACGATACAGCCTTGGACGGATGCACCTTCATCCCTAAAAATACTGATTTTGAGATATGCGAGCCTGGATCGCGGGTCACCCGTCATGGGTGATGAGGAAGAATGTCATGGGCGGGTTGCCAACTGACGCTCTTGTCAGTTCGGAGATCCCGCTTTTTCCCAATTACCAATGCCCCCAGATCCCATATGTCAGCGATGCAGAAACTGGCTATTTTTGGTGGCACATTCGATCCTGTCCATTGGGGACACCTGTTGATCGCCCAAACTGCTCTCACTCAGTGCGGCATCGACCGAGCGATCTGGATCCCCTCCGGTTGCCCTCCGCATAAATCCGTAACATCAATGTCTTCGTTAGAACATCGATGCGAAATGGTGCGGCGAGCGATCGCACACAACCCTGCTTTTGTGCTGGAATCGAGCAATGGCGAGATCGCGGGCGCTTCTTACGCCATCGAAACCCTAAAACACCTGCAAGCACTTTACCCAAATACCCACTGGTACTGGATTCTTGGCTTGGATGCCTTCCAAACCTTACCCCGCTGGTATCGCCGTCAGGAATTAATCCCGGCTTGCGATTGGCTGGTGGCTCCCCGACTCGATCCCGGTTTTGGAACTGATCTGGGGGCGCTCAAGCGCCTACTACGAACTGCGGCGCTAAAGCGCCTACTACGAACTGAGCGGGCGCAACTTGATGGGATCGCCAATCCGATGCATTTTCTCTGCCAGCAAGTCGAGCAGCAGCTATTGTCTCAATCGATACCGATTCGCTGGTCTATTTTGTCGATGCCTCCTTTTCCCATCTCATCGAGTCTGATTCGCCATTACTGTCGTCAGAATCGGTCGATTCGCGGCTTGGTTCCCGAAGCGGTGAGAGTTTATATCGCCCAAGAGAAACTTTATCAGAGCGATCGCGCCTAAATTTAACCTCTCGCCCATAAAAAGAGGCAGTCTTGTTGCGCCCAAATAAACAACCCAGCGATAAATCTAGAGATTTTATTAAAATTATGATTTTTGCCCTAATAGCCGCAAAAACCTGATAAATCGAGCAAAAAACAACTTGATACCTAAAAATGGTTGACTGGCGTTGAATTGTACAATATTTGCGATATCATTGGGTTCACTAGGTAATTATTACTGGATTCACAGAGGGCAAGACGCAGTGATCAGAGTCGCGATCAACGGGTTTGGGCGTATTGGGCGCAACTTTATGCGCTGTTGGCTGGGCAGAACAAATAGCAACATCGATCTCGTTGCTATCAACGACACCTCTGACCCAAAAACCAACTCTCACCTGCTCAAATATGACACGATGCTGGGTAAGTTGGATGCGGATATTGGTTATGACGAAAACTCAATCATTGTAAACGGCAAGACAGTTAAATGTGTATCGGATCGCAATCCAGAAAACTTGCCCTGGAAAGAGTGGGAAATTGACCTGATCATCGAATCGACCGGCGTGTTTGTCAGCAAGGAAGGTGCATCCAAGCATATCACCGCTGGCGCCAAGAAGGTTCTGATTACAGCACCAGGGAAAGGCGATGACGGCATGTTTGTGGTTGGGGTTAACCACCACCATTACGACCACGAAAAGCACTGGGTGATCAGCAACGCTAGCTGTACCACCAACTGTCTGGCTCCCATTGCCAAGGTACTGCACGAAAAATTCGGTATCATCAAAGGCACGATGACCACCACCCACAGCTATACCGGCGACCAACGGTTGCTGGATGCTTCTCACCGGGATGTGCGTCGGGCGCGGGCAGCAGCGATGAACATCGTACCAACAACCACGGGTGCGGCTAAAGCAGTAGGTCTGGTAATACCAGAACTAAAAGGCAAGCTGAACGGGATCGCTTTGCGCGTACCAACTCCCAACGTTTCCGTTGTGGATTTGGTCATTAATGTTGAGAAAAAGACTTTTGTTGAAGAAGTAAACCAAGCATTAAAGGAAGCCGCTGAAGGGGAACTGAAAGGCATTTTGGCATACAGCGACCTGGAGTTGGTTTCCACAGATTATCGCGGCACCGATGAATCTTCGATTGTCGATGCCAGTCTGACGATGGTCATGGATGGCGACATGGTTAAAGTTGTGGCTTGGTATGACAACGAGTGGGGTTATTCTCAACGGGTTGTTGATTTAGCCGAACTTGTAGCTCAAAAGTGGACTGCCTAGTCGGTACTGAGTACTGAGTGTGAACTACCCACCACCAACCTTTCAGGTATGGTGGGGGCTTCTTCCTTCACTGGGAATCGCCTCCACGACCGTGGATTTTTTACGTCCCGGTCGTTTTGGTCTTACATACCCAAAAGAAGCAGTAGCACTGGTTCCCAATGCCAAAATCCGCTTTCCCTTCATGCTTGATATTGATCGCAGCGTTGATATCGCGATCGTGTTGCTTACCGCAGTTTGGACAGTCTACAAACCTGACCCCCAAGCTATCAAAACCGTTCTGAAGCATGGGAATCGGTAGCAAAGTTTCGGCACACAGTTGCGATGACGGGAAAAACCGATTGATCTCAACGTACTGATGACCGAACTTCTCCGCTTTGTATTTGAGCATCGTCAGAAACGTTCCCCATCCCTGGTCGCTGATCGCTTTAGCCAGATTGGGATTCTTGACCATGTTCTTGACGGCTAGATCTTCCACCACGATCGCTTGGTTTTCGTGAGCTATTTTGCGGGATAGCTTGTGGAGAAAGTCTGAGCGGATTCTCGAAATCTTAGCAGAAACTTTAGCAACTCGTCGCTTTGCTTTGCGACGATTGGATTCACCTTTCTTTCGGGATAGTTTCTGCTGCTTGCGTTTCTTGTTACGTTCTAGTTTCTTGAGCTTTCGTTGTGTTCGTTTGGATGGATTGTGTTTCTGACCATCAGACGTGATCGCGAAGTCTTTCAATCCAAGATCCACACCGATCGCGTCGTTGATTGCTTCGACAGTCTCGACAGACGTTTCAAACAAGATAGAAGCATAGTACTTACCGTCAGTGGTCTTAGAGACGGTAACGCAACCTTGTTTTCCAGTGGGAAGACCGCGATGAAACACGGTTTTTACAATTCCCAATGTACCGGGAAATTTGAGCGAATTATCCCCGAGCAAAAGCCTCACACCTTGCGGATAGCCAACGGATTGTTTCGAGAACTTATTCTTGAATGTCGGATATTTAGCACGACCTTCAAAAAAGTTCTGAAACGCAGATGACAAGTTATACGTCACCCGTTGCAATGACTGAGAATAGGCTAAACCTAACCATTCATATTCCCGTTTTAGATCCGGTAGCATCTTGTCCATCGCAGCTTTCGTCAGACCTTTCCCAGTGTTTCGTTAAGTTTCTGTCCTGTGGTTCAGCATGAAATTATAGAGCCATCGACAATTACCGAAAGCAAGAGCGAGATATGCTTCCTGCTCTTGCGTTGGTTGCCCTAAGCCAGATACGTCACCGTTCTGGATCGGCTTCAAAACGGTGCGTGAAAGTTTCCCTTCACACCGGGACTCTCTCCAATGACTCTTTGTTATGAGTACCAGTCTTATCTTTAACTGTTTTTGTATCGTGGCAATGTCGATGGAGTAATTGCTTATTATCTTTTGAGTTTTTACCACCCTTTGAGGTAGGGATGATCTGGTCGGTTTCTAATAAGTCTCCATCTTGGAATGTTAGTCCACAGTATGCACAGCGTCCTTTTTGTTTCTTGAGTAGATACGCTTTTTCTGCTGGCATTTCCGGGTGTAATCCCATTCGACTACTCCAATAAATTAAATCCCCATCGTAAGGACTTCTGTTACCCTTTACCTTGACGTGTCTAGTGATTTTTGCTTCTTGGTGTCTTGCCAATTTGAAGGAGTTCTGTCCTTCTCTAGTGCTGAATACCCAATTATTACTTCCCTCGGTATGCCAGTATTTTTGCATTATCCAAGTTCGGTTTTTCATTGGGTGTCGTCTATAAGCCCATCTTTTGAGTTTTTCAAATAAATAACGGTCACAATCCGAGAATATTTCGGAGCTTACTACTGATGAGTAATAATTGCTCCATCCTCTTATGATTGGATTTAGTCGTTTAATTAAGGCAACCTGTGGGGCTGACTTCTGGCTTTCTATTATTTCTCCTAATTCTCTTAGATGCGTTTTGACTTTTCCAGCACTTGGTTTAATTAGGGTTTGGAAACCCAGTTTAATCCCGCTACTGCTTTTAGCTCCGTGATGTTTACCGGCTTGGTACTGTCTTATATTGAATCCTAAGAAGTCGAAGCCGATGTTTCCATCATGGTTTCTAAGTGTGTGGGATATTTTCGTTTTTTGGGGTTTTAGCTCTAATCCCATTTCTGCCAACCACTTACTAATTATTACTTGGCTTTCCTTTATTACCTTTAAATCTTTGTGCAGGATAACGAAGTCATCTGCATATCTGATAAAAGTGAGGGCTTGTTTGTTTTTGGATTTGTTTCCTTTTAGAGTTTCCGCGTATTGCTTGACTCTTTCTTCCATACCCTGTAGGGCGATGTTGGCTAGTAGTGGGGATATTACACCTCCCTGTGGTGTGCCTTCATCGGTAGGGAATAGGGTTTTACCATCCATAACCCCGCTTTTTAACCAAGCCTTGATTTGTTGTCTGAGCTTGGGGTATGTTTGGAGTTTTGCCAGTAATTTGTTATGGTTGATTTTGTCGAAGCATTTCGATATATCAGCATCCAGCACATATTTTGGCTTTTTATTGATGCTGATTAATATGGCTTCGATTGCATCATGGGCGGAGCGTGCCCGTCGGAAACCGTAACTGTTCGGAGCAAATTTTGCTTCCCATTCGGGTTCTAATGCTAGTTTTACTAGGGCTTGTAATGCCCGTTCAAACATAGTCGGAATACCTAAAGGTCGCTTTTCGTCATTGTTGGGTTTTGGTATCCATACTCTACGAGTTGGTTTTGATTTGTTACCAAGTTTTAATTGATTTACAATTGCCATTCTTTGTTTGGGCACTAGAGATTTTACTCCATCTATTCCTGCGGTTTTCTTGCCCTTATTTTCTTGGCTTACCCTTCTGACTGCTAACAGTTTTGCCTCCCAGCTTTTTAGGATTAGCCCTTGTAATTTTTGGACTAATTTGACATCACCCCGTTGACTGGCTTTGAATATTCTCTTTTGTAACTTAAAGACTTTTTTTTCAACTTTTCGCCAGGGTATTTCTTGCCATTCATACATCGGTTTTAATGCCGTGTTCATGACTTTTTCATTACTACTTAAGACCATTCATTCCATTGAACAGTGTGTACGTCGGCATATCCTATTCATTACAAACAGGCTTTGGCTTCTTACACAATCCTTCCCTATATAATCCTTGCGCTGGTTGCTACTCAGGTTTCGACCTTACCCAAGAGGTTTATAAGGGTTACTTTGTTCCCAATAACCGTATTCCTAACCTTAGTGCCTTCCTCTGTACCTAAGCTGTGTTGATGGTTCTGGTTAAACTCTATCTTTTTCCAGTACGTTAGCTTATTGACATTTTGTCGCCCGCCCATAATCTGCGTAGGCTGGATCTCAGTGACGATACTTCTGTTGGAAGTTCCTTTCGTACACATAGTTAGATGCTAGACAGGATTTGATGTCAGATTCATCATTACTGCCGTTTAACCCCGCTTTTCTCACTTTGATGACCATTCTCTGTAAGAAGGGGTTATGCTGTCACTCCACCATCTGGAGGGATGGATTCGCACCATCACGGTTATTGAGTTGTCAAGGTTCATCACCTCGCCCTATCCACGTCTGTTAGACTTTTGATAGGAACAAATCCCACGATAGATTCTGAGTTTGACTGCTTGGTACATCGGTTATGGCTTCTACCGCGTTTATACATTCATAGTAACACAGGTATCGACGTTTGGATCAAGAGATTGTTCATTTTCTCGTGATTCCCTTCCCTCGCTTCGCATGGGTCAGGGAACCCTCCAAAATGAACTCGCATTAAAGTCAGTGACTCTCTTGCGAGAGCCACTGCTCTCCAGAACGGAACGTGAGACTTTCACCTCATTCCGCTCCTCATTTAACCTATCCTTTGACAATGGGCTTATCCAGACTGCCATCATTTGCAGTTTTCTTATCAT
>NZ_JBHFNP010000222.1:0-3015 GCF_041929235.1 Microseira sp. BLCC-F43 | reverse complement strand
TAACGCACCCTACTGCTTAAATCCTTGATGGTTGAACAGTCGCATCACCCACCAGGGGTTAAAACCCCTGGCTAATAGCTAAAGTCCTCTGAAAGAGGACTGAATGCTGTTTTTCAGTCCACTTAAGTGGACTTGCGCTATAGCTGTGGAAATTGATTTCCTGGCGGGTGTTGAGGTAAGCGCAATATCTCCATCTACGCAACCGAAAAAAGGGAATCCGCGCCGTCAACATCCTACTGCTTATTTTTCCGAGATGAAGATAGGAAATCCTCTTTATTAAAAGGTTTTCTCCTCAAGGTATCCAAAGGAATTAAAAACTGACATTTTTGAATTTTTATATCGAGTGCATCCATCACAAATCCGACATGAACATAGCTAGCATTTTCATAGTCATTATGTTCGTAGCTCTTAATTTGTTCTTCTGTGAGTCCAGTTAAAGCCGCCAGTTCTTTTTCGCTCAGTTTCGCCGCTATCCGCGCTTTAATCAGAATTTGAGGTAGATAATAAAGTTCTTCCAGTTCTAGCACGATTGGCCTATGACTATCGTGGGATATGAGCATTTCATATTCGGCGATTTCAGATCTCAATTTATCGAGATGACATTGGGAGGCACTTCGTAAAAGTTCCCATCCGTCAGGGTCATTTTTTTTCCGTTCTTCATCTCTATCCATTGCGGCTATAGATTTTTCAAATCTCTCTGCGAGATGTTGAGTAAATTCATACTGTTTGTCGTTTTTAATCATGGTTCCCACCTCACTAAATCTATGGCAATGATACCTTTTTTATTTTGATCTCTATCCCGCTGAAATAATTCAAAAGAATTCATTCCGTAATTCCCTATGGGTTGATCTGATGGAAAGATTTCTCCCTTGTATCTAGCTTTCTGTCCAGCGCGGTCATAATGGTTAAGTAATCTGGGAGCATGGATTCTGAGATAATCTGTATCGACCTCTTCTCTATCCCAGCAGGCATCAAAATCTTGAGGTCTTAATTTACTGGTAACAAAGCTGCCATTGATATAAATTGTCCGGCAACCCGCTGCTTTTAATTGCTCGATTGCCATCTGCAAACCTTGTATCAAGAAATATCTTTGCTCTGTTGTCGCAAATCTCTCGACAAATTCCTGCCATTCGCAAAAATGTACGCCTGGTGGTAAGTTACCATGTTCGTCAAATTCGGGAATCACTTTCTCACACCCTAACACAGATTAAATTATACGGTTAGCAGCCTACCACAATCGGTATCATCAGCCTCGCGGCTATACAAACAAAGCACAGAACGATTAAAATTGCGGCTACTGACTTTAGGCATGGGTTTCGCCGCGTCAGGAGCGTCCCCGTGTCGCCGCGTCCTCTTCAAGGCGACTCAACCTTCCCCCAAGCCAAATTCCAACTTTTCCGCAATCCCCCAGCCGCCTCCTGTAGCAATTTATTAGAATCGCTATATCGGAATAAAATTAATACCAAAGGCAGATGCTCAAGCGGGTTTGGCGGTGGCTGAAAAGCTTGTTACGGCGGTGGTTGGGAACTCCAACTAATGCGCCAAATGTGGGAAATGGAACTGTAAAACAGCGGCAAATACTGACAGATATCGAGTATGAATCTTTCTTTCTCGAACTCTTGGCAGGGGTGAATGATGGCTGGAGTCGAGGCAATGTGCAGGGCTTTTTGATCTTAAAAAATATTACTGCGGCGGAGTTGGTGGCTTGGTTGCAGCGGTTTGGCGAAAGGTTGTTGGCGTCAGATGCAGCGAATTCTGAGTTAGCAATGCGGATGGTGCAGTTGGGTGAGTTGGATGTTGGGGAGTTGTCAAAGGTTGCGGGTGATGTTGGCAGAAGGTTGAGGGAATTGAACCGCAGAGGACGCAGAGGACGCAGAGGAAGAGGTAGGAGAGGCTAAGGTTTGGTATGAGCGAGGTTTGCAGCAACATGTTGGTGGAGATTTTTTAGGTGCGCTCATATCTTATGACCAAGCTTTAAAAATTCAACCAGATTAGCACAAAGCTCGGTTCATCCGAGGTTTGGCGCTATGGACTTTAGGAAGATCGCAAGAAGCGATCGCTTGCTATGACGAAGCTTTGAAATTAAAACCCGATGACGACGGAGTTTGGTTCATGCGGGGTATTTGGCTAAGTGATTTAGGAAGATATGAACAAGCGATCGCATCTTTTGACCAAGCTTTGAAATTTAAACCAGATTACCACGCAGCTTGGTACCACCGGGGTCTTGCTGCCGGGAATTCAGCTATTTGTAATCCCTTGCTCGCTTCCCAAAGTCCCATCGCCAGCAAAAATCCTCATCTCAACCAACGCGGTTATCAGGGCGCATTAGCAAGCTATGAAGAAGGCTTAAAATATTGTCTCCAAGACACACATCCCGAAATTTGGGGCAGGTTACATCATGCCATAGGTAAAGCGCACTACTCCCAAGGACACACCTATTACCCCCAAGCTGTAACCGAATTCAACGAAGCACTAAAAACTCTGACATTAGAAGATTTCCCAGAAGCTCATTTAGAGATTTTGCGATATTTGACTCGCCTTTATCTAAACTGGGGAAAAACTGTAAAAGCCGAAGAACTCCAGCGCAAAAATACTGATACGTTACGGCGCTTTATTGAATCATCAAACCACTCTGAAGCTAGTCAAACAAAACTGCAACTAAAATATTCCTGGATCCAACAATTGACAGTTGATATCGCCGTGCAATCTGGGAATTGGTGCGCCGCCTTAGAATTAGCAGAACAGGGAAAAAATGCCTGCTTATCTTGGTTGCTAGCTGGGTGGGATGAAACATCACCCACATGGCAAGAAATGAAACAGCTACTCAATCCCACTACAGCGATAGTTTACTCGCATCTCAGCGATTACGCCTTACACACCTAAAAATTACGGGAGCGTGGTAGCCCCGTCAATTCATTGCGGGGCCCAAACGCGACACGAGCAGATTTATCTGCCGTCAATATTAGTTAAGATTAATCAATATTATCATCTAGGTCAAAGCCAGTAGATTATAAT
>NZ_JBHFNP010000221.1:0-3290 GCF_041929235.1 Microseira sp. BLCC-F43 | reverse complement strand
TTTCGTGAGGCCCGGTAGGTGACCTATCAACTAATTCTCCGTCAGCGAGTTCATAGCGGGGATTGTCACGATATTGCTCCAAAAATGTTTCAAAACTTAGGAGCTTTTGCGCGGCGTAAGCCATTGGGAAACTCTCAAATTTTCGCTGGGTATATTATAATTATCCAGACTATAAATCCAGTGGCAATCGCTTTAATATTAGCAGATAAATTTAACCGCACAAACACTATATATTTGCTATTTAATCCAGAAAAATAACTGACAAATGCCAGGTATTTTTTGACTCACTTCTCTGCCCAAGAGTGACAAATTAAACTTGATTTTGGCTCACCCTCATCCACAGGAATAGTGCGGATGAATTGCCTCATTGCACAAAGCATCGAACTTTGAATCACAGCAGCACTTAGGGCATAATCAGATAAGGCGATCGCATCCACTTCATCATGCGCCATATTCCCAATGTGCGCTTGCCAACAAGGGTGTTGGTCAAAAATGGAGATAATATTGCCCAAAGCCATCTTAATGATGTCAGCTTCCGCCATTGTCCAGTAAGCTGCTGTCGCGTCTTTCCCAGTTACCCCAAGTGATTTACGCATGACGCATTATGCGGGGACGCTCAGGGGAGTTCAAGTGCCTGAATTTTAATGGTATGAGCGATCGCTCCTCTATTTTCCTGCAAGAGTGAGGAGCGATCGCTCCTGAAGCTATTTATTCATCATCTTTGTCTTCAGCATCCCTTGCCAGAAACCCGGTTTCTTCGTCGAGATCTAGTTACCTAAACCACGATTTTTCCTAGAAACCGGGAATATTAGCGCAAACACTACTGACAATAAGCCGATCGCCTCTAGCCTGATTGAACCTCATGATTATTGTTATCGGAAGTCTCAGGATCTTTTGTCTCTTTTTCCTTCTTAACTAAAGCCTCCTTCACCTTTTTTTGTACTTCCTCCTCTTCCTCTGGTGTTAACTTTTCAGATTCAGGAGTAGCGTTAATCCTTGCCGCCTTAATGCGGTCAACAGACTCAAGCAGATCCATGAGTTCAACATACTCCTTGCCTTGACGAGCAACTCTCATTGCTGCATCGATGACGGCATTCTTGATATCTCTACCACAAACATCTTCCACCTGTGCAAGTCGTTGTGGGGACACATCTTTTGCTAGTGGCATTTGTGCGGGAAGATGTCGTCTCCAAATCTCTCGACGGCAGGTTTCATCTGGCATAGGAAAACGCACATTGCGAACCCGTGTTTCAAATGCTTTGTCGTAGTTTTCGACGAGATTTGTGGAGAAGATCGCAACGCCTCGAAAGCGCTCCAAACATATAAGTAACTGGCTACGCATCGAGTTGATAGCTTGTTCCGATCCTTGCGTAACATTTGTTAGTCGCTTGGAAAGCAAAGAATCTGCTTCGTCTATAAATAGCAAAGCATTATCTCGCTCTGCTGCTTGAAAGATTGCCTCCACATTCTTTGGCCCTTCGCCATGATACATGCTCTCTATTTGAGCATAGCTGGCAACTAAAATTGGGCGCTTGATTTTGGATGCGATCGCGTGTGCTGCCAGCGTCTTTCCAGTTCCTGGCTTACCGTGAAAGGGACGCTCAGGCGAGTTCAAGTGCCTGAGTTTTAATGGTATGAGCGATCGCACTCCAGTTTTATTACGGGAGTAGGGTGCGATCGCTTGCAATTGAACAGACGCAAATCTGATTGTCAGGTTCTAACACCCATTACCATTCATAACAACCAATCGTAGCCTGTTCTTCAAGTCATCGGATACAGGCAGTTTGCCAATTTCAGTCAATAGTTTGCTGTGCTGCTCATTTTGTCGTCGCTGGCAATAAACTTTCACCAGGAAATTATCAATACCAACTTTAGCTACAGCATCAGCAACTAAGCCTGCAATTCCGAGAACGGCTATACCACCGATCATTCCAAATGGGCCGCCAAGTGCTGCAAGTGCAGTTGTGAGAGCCGCACCACCGGCAAAACCCGTAGTAGCTATTGCAATGGCAAGTAACACACCAGGCAGTCCCAGGGCTGCCACTTTTCTAATCACTTCATCCATTTTGAATTCTTCCTGAAATTAAGTATGTAGGGTGGGCATCGCCCACCACAAACCTTGCAACTCTGACGCAAATTGGGATTAAAACTCCCATTCATGGCCTGGATCGTCAAGGGCAGCTCTGACTGAGGTTAAATCAGCGAGTTCCTTAAACGGACTAGACTTTGCTATTTCTGTGATTGAATTCAGGGCTAAAGTTAATTTGGTATTATCATCGTTTGCTATTGCCAGATCGACTTGTTCAAACAGAAAGCGAAAGTTTTTAGCACGTTCATCGAACGAGCGATCGAGATACTTTATCAGAGCATCACGATTGGCTTTAATCTGGGCAACGGTTGCTTTTTCCCAAGCTTCGATGCCACGCCGTTTAGTTTGTTCTTCCTCTGCAACTATCTTGTACTCGGTGTAGGCTTGAACAATATCGCGCAAGCATTCAGCAGCGGAGCCTACACCAATAACTTCTACAGGAACTCTCTTGGCTGTCATGTCTATTTGCCTGGTAAGTTACGGTATTTCTCTAGGATGGTTAAAGTGCCGAGGTTGAGCTTGCCTTCACCGTTCAAGACTGGGGTTTTCAAAATTTCTACAAGTCCCTTCATCAGAATTGCTACTTGTTGAAACTTTTCGGCATCCCTGTTTGAATCAAAAGGTTGAGATTCAAGTTCATGAAGACTTGCAACAGCGCGAGTGTTAATAGAGTCAAATACACCCCCCAACTCAGTAATACGCCGTTTTACTTGTTGCGAAAAGTCTTTTGCAACGTTAATTTCTGCGATCGCTTTGTTGACTTGGGCTTCGTACTCTCGCGCCTTTGTCATGGCTTTCTCACCTTCACGAGCAGCAAAAAAGCCCCCGATCGCTAAAGCTGGTAAAACAGTGATGCCGCCTAGCACAGCAGCACCCAGAGCCATGCCACCACCACCCGCAGCGATCGCTCCACCGCCAAACCATGCTAGGGTTGCATTCCAAGCTGCTGCTCCACTGAGGCTGGAGATAGCTGTTCCCGTACTTGCTGCTCCTATTGAAGTAGCAACGCCAATAGCACCACCGTAACCTGCTGCGGCTGCTCCAGCGGATTTAACACCAGCCATCTGAACTGCGGGGTACTCCCGCCAGAGTGCGATAGCACTTGGCGGTGAGGGGGATAGCAGGTGAGCGAGGAATCCCACCCCCGACCGATTTTGGCTAACACACAAAGAGAAAGTGGGGTGGGTGACGAGTGAACAAT
>NZ_JBHFNP010000220.1:0-27914 GCF_041929235.1 Microseira sp. BLCC-F43 | reverse complement strand
GTAGGCTCCCTCGATGTAGCCCAGAGAGCTTAAATCTGTTTGCGAGGCAATGTTGAGCTGTTGCGAATTGCGCGCATCGACTATCGTTAAAGTCTGACCTGCCACCTCGTAAATGAACTTGCCGTCGGTTTCCACCAGGTCCGCCTCGTCCACCCCCTGCTCTTGGGTTTTTGTTGAGCTGAACCCGACGGAGTCCGATTCCCCTGTCGCTGAGGTGAGCCGGGCGAAGGACTCAGATGCCGCCGTTGTCCCTGTCACCACTGTGAAGCTATTTGAGTCCGTCGCATCCGCTGTCGCCATCACGTCAGTATGGATCATGGAGTCGAATTTGGACCAAATACCACCTGTCTTCTGACCGAACAAACTCGAGTACTTCGTCAGCGCATCCTCGACCAAGTACGATTTTAATTCTGACTCGGATTTAAATTTCTCAATTGTTGGCGATTGACTGTTTGCAATCATCTTGTTTCTCCTTGGCTTAATCCAGCTAGTTGTATGGACAAAACTCTGGGGAGGTTTTGAGCCAATGTTTCTTAATGAGGACTTACGCAAGGGCGTTGCCAGAAACAAAGGTGAAGAGTCAATCTATAGTTGCTAAACCAACGATTTCTCGGATCGCCCCTTGTTTCTTTGCGTAAGTCCTGTTAATTTTTTGACTAGGCAAGAATCTAGGTTTCATCAGTCTAATTTGATTAGCCCAACCTGTGTTGCCAAAATGCCAGTTCATCTGCAGTTGCCCCTCCAGGGGGGCAACTACAGGTTTTTCCCTTGTTTTTTCTATAATCCAGCCTTGGGCTAGTGAATTTACATGACTACCTTTGCCAGCTGACCTCATCCCCATGTAGTTCAACCTTACCAAATCTTCAAATTCCGGGGGAAAGATGGAAAATTAAGCACCAGAGTTGCCATTTATTCCTTGGGGAATTTTATCGCCGTGCAACTGGGAAATTCCACTAACATTGGCGGAATTTTTTCCGTCAATATTCGCCAGCGCTTTCCTGAAAAAACTGTAGAAATTACCCAAGTGGAAGCAATAACCACTTCACCTCATAATTCTCAATTGAATAATCGGCTTAGTTTTCGCGTATTGCCAATAGAAGCTGTCGTGAATCGCCAAAAAGATTCACTAATTCCCGCCAGCAAGTATCGGGTCCTAAAACGGCAATTAGTTGAGATGAAGCGTCATCTCAACTCTTTAAAGGAAATACGCGCTCTCTAGAAGAATGACTCCTAATATCGAATCCGTTTGCCAAGGAGCTGAATTATTTATCTATCTTCGCTTCCTCTCGCTCAAGCTGTTTGATTACCGGAGGCCGATAATTTTGCTGACCAACAAAAATTATCGGCTTCCAATAAATGGCGACTAAAGTTCAATTTCCCTAACTCTTTTCCAAATGAGCGAACCGTAAGCTAGAGGTTGAATAGACGGAAAATTTCGGTATAATAAATAGTTAGCTGTATTCGCTTTGAGTAAGACGCAGGACTACCTGAATGGCGATCGCAATGCAGACCTGGAATTTCCGATTACGACCTGGAACCACGCACCAGAGTTGAAGCTGAAAGTTCGTTTGACCCAAAGCACCAGTGAGGGCAACAGCAGCACTATTTCTTTTCCAACTTAACTGGAACGCCTAGTTTTGAGCGAAGTGTGATCGTTGCCCATAATACGATCTGAAAATCTGGCACTAATGTGAGTTGGTATTTTTGAGCAATAGTTGCGATAATCAACACCATTTCCATTTCTGCAAAACTCTTACCGATGCAAATGCGCGGACCATTGCCAAAGGGTAAATATACTCCTCTAGGTAACCGCTTTTCTAAATCGTTATCCCAGCGATCGGGATCAAATTTGTCTGGATCTTCAAAGTAACGCGGGTGTCGATGCATTGTCCATGCACTTATTAAAACTGTGCATCCTGCTGGTACTTTGTAACCACCAATTTCGTAATCTTGAATAGCTATACGAGGCATAACTGCTACAGGTGGATAAAGCCGCATTGCCTCCTTAATTATCGATTTGGTATAGCACAAGTATGGTATGTCAGCAACTGAAGGACAGCGATCGCCTAATACCTCGTTTAACTCTGTGAGTAACTTGGTTTGTACTTCTGGGTGTAGCGATAGCAGAATTAAAGTCCAAGACAAAACGACAGCTAGAGCTTCTTGTCCTGCAAACAATAAAGTCACTACTTCGTCTCGCAGTTGCTTATCGCTCATTTGACTATTATTATCTTCATCGCGAACTTGCATCAGCATCGAAAGCAGGTCGCCTGACTCTTCACCGCTTTGCCGTCGCCGCTGGATCAGAGAATAAATATATCGATCCATCTGTTCCAGAATACGCTCGTAACGCAGGTTCTGGGTTGCTAACTGCTGATCGTTAAATCCTTCTTGGTCTTTACTCTCAAACAATCTCGTAGATATTCCTAAAATGTAACCTATATCTTGAGCCTCTTCCTCAGTTAACTCATCGTTGAAGATTACTTTCCATATAATGTCTAAAGTGAGGCGCATCATATCTGGCTGAACGTTACGGATTTCACCATCTTGCCAACGATTGAGCAAGCGTTCAGTATAAGCTACTATAGTTTCACCATAGGTGGTAATGTGCTGATGGTAAAAGACTTGTTGAGTAATGCGTCGTTGATGAAACCAGGATTCTCCCTCCTTCAGAAATATCCCTTCACCAAGTAGCCTTTGCAAGGCAGTACGCACATGCGGACCTCTAACAAACAGAGATCGATCTTTTGCAACTTGCTCGATATAGCTAGGACAGTTGAGTAATAGAACTTGGTTTATACCCACTTGCAGCGGTACAACATCCCCATATTCACGAGAGCATTTGGTTAAAAAAGCCAATTTATCTTCGTTGAGGTTAGCCAGTGTATCAACTACGGATTCTTTCCCAGGTCCAGGTAAATTAAATACCTCTTGATTCATGAGCATAATTGATTAAGTATTCAACAATTCAGCATTTACTGGAGGACAAGCTTTGACATCTGGATATAGACTAGGAAAGATGGTATAATTTCCTTGTTAATAAATCTAAAAACTCGATTTAATTTCGTTGACGGCTTGCACGATTTGACCACCTATTGAAATGTCATGAGCAATTAGAGCAATATGTTCATCAAGAAATTGCTC
The DNA here is from genome assembly GCF_041929235.1 of Microseira sp. BLCC-F43. Lineage (NCBI taxonomy): Bacteria > Bacillati > Cyanobacteriota > Cyanophyceae > Aerosakkonematales > Aerosakkonemataceae > Microseira > Microseira sp. BLCC-F43. The sequence goes on along the minus strand of NZ_JBHFNP010000220.1, from coordinate 24,770 downwards.
GTCATCATTCCAGATGTAGGGATAATGGGGTGAAGGAGGTTTTCCAACAACTTCTCGCACAGCCACATACAATTTTTTAGTTTCGGGTGATAAACACTCAGTGGCATTGTAATGACCGGCAACCAAATAGGTTCTTAGATCAACTGCTTGGACTCCAAACATCAATGCCAGCGCCAGATATTGCTGAAAAAGTTCAATCGAACGACGAGCTAAATTTGCTGAATTAAATCCTTGGCTATTAATGTTCTGGTTGAACTGTTCAGCATGAGTCGGAAAGCGATCGACAATTGAGTTTCCATAAAAGGTCAACAGAGGCATGATGGAGTTTCCAGTGATTTGTAGCCCCTTGAGTCCCATATTAACTAGACGCTCAGTATTACCAACTAAAGAAGCTGGGAGTCCATTACTAAATTCTGGTGCTACTAAAAGGGCTATTTGTGTATCAAGGTGTTTAGCTAACAGCCCAATATAGTAGCGCAACTGATCCATCGCCATTCCTACATATTGCCCAAGAAAATTGCCACCGTGATAAATTGCTTCGTTAGCAACATCAATCAATGGGTTATCGGTAACTGAATTAATTTCCACTTCTATTTGGCTATAAATATACTTGATTCCCTCCATAATGGGACCTATATACTGCGGCAAACAACGGAGTGAATAACGATCTTGAATCGGTTGGTTCCCCCGATAGTCATGAGAACCGTCTAATTCATTACGGATTAAGCTCGATCCTTGCAATAATTCCAACATGCAAGAAGCTGCCCAAATCTGACCAACTTGAGGTTTACACTGATGAATAAATGGGTGAAATGACTGATTTGTTCCATTCAAGCCCTGAATCAATAGTGCATGAATACCCATTGTCAATGCCAGCCCTGCTCGTGCATCATATACAGAGTTACTTGCGATTCCTGTCATTACTGAAGTACCGTTCATCATAGCTAGCGCTTCTTTGGGCTGGAGTTGCAATCGTGGTAATCCCAGCCGCTTTAGTGCTGTTAGAGCATCTATCTCTTCACCATTAAAGTCAACTTTATAACTGCTATTGAGTCCAAACAATGCTCCTGTAATATAAGCCAATGGAGTTAAATCACCGCTAGCACCAATACTTCCAAGCTCATAAACGTAGGGAGTGACACCAGCATTTAAAAAAAACGCCATGCGTTGAATCACCTCAAATCGAATACCAGACACTCCTTTCAAGTGAGAGTTAGCCCGCAAAAGTATTGCAGCTCGTACATCTGCTAGAGGTAATCTCTGCCCTGCACCAACCTTATGATATCGAACCAGATTGTTCTGTAATTGACTTGCCAGTTCAGGTGAGATAACAACATTAGCCATTCCACCAAAACCACTGGTTACACCATATATTGGCTGACCAGCTGCCACTGCTTTGTTAATGTAATCGCAGGATGCTTGCACACCTTGCAAAATATCACTTTGATTGGTTATATCTATCTGTACACCGTTGCGAGCGACCTGTGTAACCTGATCTATGGTTAAACAACCACCTAAGCTAACTTTCATCTATTTTCCTCCCCTTGATTCAAACTTTTGTGTGCCAGAATCGGCGTTGCATAAATACGGGATGAATCAATATTTTTGACCCAGACACAAGACTAAATGATTAATTCTTTGCGTTTTGGCGTCAAACAAAGTTCATCCTATCAATTAGCAACGCCGAATAATGAGTCTCTGCAACCTCGTGTATAGAGAATTCTTCAGACTGTTGCTGTGTCGTTTTTAGTATAAGAAATGGCTAGATAGGTGCCCCCTCCGGATACATCAGTTGCTGTCTTTTCTTCCATAGTTTGGCTTCTGCGAGACAGATTTCTTCAATTTGTTGAACCACATCTTGAGAAACACCCAGTTTGGCTGCCATTTTGTGTACCTTTGCCCGTTCCGGGTCACTATATTCTCCATCAGCACTGCAAGCTTTAATTGCATCGTAAACAAGATAACGCCGTGAACCAGTTGCCTCTGGAGCATCACCAATCACCTGCTCGATATCTTCATCAGCTTTGTAAGTTTTGAGTGCCTCCACTAATGAGTCTGGTGCGCCAAAAGCAGATGCAAGCCCAACGACCCAGTCTCTTTCTTCAGGGGCTAATGTACCGTCTCCATTGGCACAAATGAGAACCGACTTCAAGTAACCATGATAAGCTTCAATACTTGGCTGTTTGCCAAAGGTGTATTTTTCTTTAAATAACCACAACAAACCCTCATTTTTAGTAGTTATGCTTACCCTCTAGCAATAGATTAAGGAATGCGTTAACCCCAACAATTATCACATAGGTATGCAAATAAATATATTAAGAAAAATAAATTTTTTATTAAAGTTATTTTAAGATGTCAGGACTTACGCACGACGATCCTATCACCTTTGTTTCTGCGTGGATATTGAGTTTCTCCCGCGACGATTTTTCATAGAAACCCGGTTTCTTTGCGTAATTCCTGGATGTTTAATTTGCTACATATAATAAAGCAAAAACATCGAGCTTTACATTCTGGATTTTAAAATAGAAAATAGAAAAATACCTTTTCAGATTCTGGTTGTAAATCAAACGGTTCCACCCAACGTCGCTTACCATCTCAATTGCGTCTAGAAGCGTAATTTTCCGGTAGTTGTTCTGGAGAGCAGGCAATAATATCTTCCCTATCTGGGCCAACATCTTCCTGAAAGGTAATAGATGCAAACTCATCGATTACGAGTTTGGGATAGGTTGGACCAGCATCGCGATAACGATACATCTCATCTTCATGCTGATTCTGAAAACAGACAGTTAACTGGGGATTTTCCACAATCCATGCGGGGAAGAAGGCTACCCCATGAACCTGACGAGCGTTTAATATAAAGGCAAGACTGACGCAAGTTCCAGTTGGTTCATCCCACGAAATCCGGAAGATATCATCCGACAACCTGACAATATTTGCTTGCTGACTTTTGACCCACCGCCCGCCGACCATCCCACTGTGGATTCGATACTCTATGGTTCTGGCGTTCTTGACATATAGTTCTTACTGCCAGCCATTTTCGTAAGTATAGATGAAATGCTTGCCAACAAATTGAGTTAGTTCTTGCGGCTGAGTTGATTCCAAGTTGCTCGACATTGCTTTGTTCACTTGCTGTACAAAAAATCTCTTGCTTGTTACTGGTTACATCTTTCACGGTCAATCCAGGTTACCAATTATCGCAGAGAAAGTAGTTGCTGTATTTTTATCCCAGGGAATGAGTAGTTTTCTTGACATCACCCAATAATATCATGTCAGTATCAGCAGGGTAGCACGGAAAAACCAAACTATGTAACGCTTCTTTACCGGAAACCGTGCATGAAAGACCCTGGCTTTAGACTTTGTCGTTACTCACATCTCATATCATGTCCGGTCGATTACCCTTAATTAAAATTCTCCGCGTCAGAGCGTCTGGGCGTCCCCGCGTCAGTCCCAACTATGGGTCTTCAAGCGGACATGATATCACAGCGAGCGATCGCATCGGTGTGGTGGCAAATAAGCTGCTCCCCATTTAAATCGAATCAAGCGACGGGACCTCCGGCTCATCTGACAAGAATCTCAGAAAAAGACCAACTATTTCTGTGGAAGAATTACCCGACTATTTTGGGCGATTGGAGCGATCGCCTGACCCAGAAAAATGATCGAAAAAGCTATTGAGATAACGCAAATTGCTAGTTATCTTTTTAGGGCTGAAGACAGGCTAATGGCTAATAGCTAATGGCTAATGGTATAACCGAAAAATATTCCCATAAGCAAGCAATTAGCGATTAGCAATGCGAGCAACCCACGATAGTTATAACTAGCAACTTGAGTTAATATAACTCAAGAGCAACCGGAAGGGCGATCGCACCTCAAGATATTCTCGCTGGTTTCGCTACTGCGGTTCTTCTGTTTCATCCAACTGAGAACCACTATAGTATTTAGCTTCAGAGAGTGCAGCCTTAGCCAGATTCGCTACAACTTCATCAGAGACATCGGATGGTAGTTGACTGCGAATATTTTTGAACAGAGTTACCAGAATTTCAGCATTGCGTTTGGCAATAGATTCTATCCGCTCATCATCTTCTGTACATATGGGAAGAGATGCACGAGCATTATTCGCCTCTTTTGCAGCAGTGGTATGTAGCTCGACGACGGTTTGCCAGTCCAGCCCCAATTGTCCACAAATCTCTATAAAACTCCCAAGGTGAACCGGCTTACCATTAAGAAAGCTTTGAACAGTCGATCTAGCCAAACCCACAGTATCAGCCAAATTCATCTGGCTATAAAAGCGACGACGTAGAGCTTGCTTAACTGTTTCGATATGCTCTGGAGCCACTCTGATTCCTGAAGTTCTTGCCATAGTAGCTAAAGTTAACCGAAATGTTTTCGTATCAAACAAAACAAAACAAGGATCTCTGTATCGCCATTAAACCCAGAACTTACGCAAAACTGTGAACTATTAAAAATCAAGCATAAGTCAGTCATAAGTCAAGCATAACTCAATCAATCACTCAAGCCAAGGACTATAATAATATAATTGGGGACTTATATCTAAAACTATTGACTGGCACGGCGAGTACGTGCTAGGCTGTTTTTTAACAGCGAAGAACCCAGTGTGTTAGTAGGGCACGCTGGGGTCTTCGCTGTAAAAAAACACGTGAATTCGATTTCCGCTGCCTGGTGTCAACAGGAACGGTATTTGTTCAAACTTCCAGCAGCAAAGGACTGCTTCAGTTTGCCATGACAAAATCTGATTATAATCCAACCATTGGTCAAAAGCCAATCCCAACTTGTAGTCAAAGCAAGATGACACAGGCGATGCAATCGGTGAGGCATTTCCAACTATCGTGACTTAAATGGGACGATAAATTGGGAAAATGCCCCAAAAAACCCTTGTAGGTGCGGCAAGCGCGGAATTTACGCCTGGGGACTGTTGGAACCGACTCCCAAAGGTTGAAGCAGGAAGCTTTCCGTCAAAGGGAGCGAAATGCGTCCTTTGAGTAAGTTTTGTCTTGCAGGACAGAGCAATTAATTGCACAGACCTGTAGTGTGGTGGCGTACGCAATACCGCCACAGCATTAGGCATCGTGTCTGTCATATCATGTCCTTAGGCATCGGTAGTGTATGGATAGCTAATTGCTAATTGCTAATTGCTCGCTTGTCAATTGCCTCGAGAGCTGCTCAGTAATGATTGACTGTTTCTTTTTTATTTAACCATTAGCAATTAACTATTAACAATTACACAACCGTTGGGAAGGGACGTGATATCAATCAGAGTTTTGTGTGTCCTAGATTTGACCTTTTTTGTTGACACAAAAACCTTCACTTTCTTCAGCTACTATGGCAAGAACACCGGGAATCAGAGTGGGTAGCGAGCATATCCCAACAGTTAAGCAAGCTGTATATCGTCGCTTTTATCGCCAGCAGGATTTGGCTGAGGCAATAGGACTCAGTCGCTCCACAGTTTACAGCTATCTCAATGGCAGACCAGTTTCTTATCTAAACTTTATCGAAATTAGCGCCAGATTAGAATTGGACTGGCAAGCGATCGCTGTCCTACCTCGACGCTATCAACAACTGCTAAGAGAACCAACAGAGTCTCTGACAGAAGCGGAGAAGAACGGGAATTGTGACATTGAGTATGCCTTAGTCAGAGCTTTCTTGTATAAGGTGTTGACCCACCTGCAAACTTCTCTGGATGAGTTATTGACAGCGACCCAAAAGCGATCTCTCAACTCAGAAATGTCAATCAAACCGGCATCAACCGTTCTAGATCCAGATTAGAGGCAACGTGAGCCAACTTGTTAAGATCGGTTGGCTCATCTAAATAAGGTATAACGCCTAAAACCAGGGTATTTGTCAAAGACCCGATCAGATCGATTGATGCCCAATCAGCTATTTCTTGGTCTGAACAAGGTTTGACACAGTTAAGGACAATACCTTTAAGCTGGACTTTGGACTGACGCGCGAGGGCAACATTCGCAACAGCTTGACCGATGCAACCCAATTGTACCGGCACGACCAACACTGTGGGCAATCCCCAATCCCTGGCTAAATCTGCCACCGTGAGTTCGTGGGTGATGGGAGAACCAAGTCCCCCCAGCGCTTCGACCAAAACAAAATCCCGCTGTTTGTGCAAGCTATCAAACGCCTGCCAAACCTTTCCTAATTCGATTTGGCGTCCTTCTCGTTCCGCTGCTATCGGCGGGGCGAGGGGTGCGCTAAAGTGCAGCGGTGTAATTTCTTGGAGGGATTGATTGAGGGAAAATATTTGACTGTAGAGTTCGCGATCGCCCACTCCAGTCTGAAGCGGTTTCAAAATCCCCAAACTCCGACTCCGACAGTAAATTTGCCAGTACGCCGCCAGCGCTGACGTTAAAACTGTTTTTCCCGCATCCGTATCAGTACCAGCAATCAAAAGTGCATTCATGAGCAATTAGCAATTACAGGACTTACGCGCACCCATCCGGGTTTCTATGAAGCAATTAGCAATTAGCAATTAGCAATTAGCAATTAGCTACTATTTTCGAACATTTACCTCAATCGTAAAATTTGTTGCCTCGGTTGCCGTCACATCAATTTTGTATTCACCGCTCGAATCCACCTTGCCTTCCCATTCTCCCAGCCCAGAGGCATTTTCCACCAATTGACCGTTGGGATGGCGAATATCCAACCTTGCCGCAGAAGCTCCGGTTTGAATTCTCGCGCTCAGTACCTGTCCTGCTTGAGCATAAACCAAGTATCGCTTGATTCTGCTTTGACTCGTTCTACCAGAAATTTGGGCGCTGGCATTACCCGGTGGCAAATCCAGCGGTTCTTCCTCATATTCATTCGTAGCAGGCGGTGCGACCTTAAATTCCTCGCCCGGAAATGGATTTTCACCCAAGGTGGGTGTGGGCGTTGGTGTTGCTGTCGGTGTTGCTGTCGGCGTTGGTGTTGCTGTCGGCGTTGCTGTCGGCGTTGGTGTTTCTGTCGGTGTTGGTGTCGGTTCTGGGTTAGTTAGGCGCAGATTGAGTTTATAGGCGCCCTCTTGAACCCCCCGCACCGTGCGTAGTTGGATCGTATAATTCCCATTATCTGGCAGTACCCCTTCCCAGCGCGTCACTCGTGTAGAACGGTCATCTACAGGTTCTTCCTTTGGTCCCAAAATGGTGAGCAACACCCCTTCTTCTTCCAAAGACGCGCTTAACTGTTGACCTTTCGTGCCATTAATGATATAATTTGCCGTCTCGTTGGCTTTGAGATTTCCTGGGGTAGAAAGACTATCTCCCGGCAACAAGTTGAGGCGTTCCTCAGAGGTGACGGGTTCGGGTTCGGGGGTTGGTGTAGGGGTTTCGATGGGAGTTGGTGTGGGCGTTGAGTCGGTTGGATTATCAAAAACCGTGGGCGTCGGTATCGGCGTCAATATGGTTTTGACCTGAGCTGGATTGTTGAGGATGGTACTGACGATCGCCCAAGAGCCAACTCCCGCCAATATAGCCAAGAACATTCCCACAAAGATAACCAGCAAGGGGCTATCCCAACTCGAGCGTTCTGTAGCTGCGGGAATTACTGGGTTGGGTTGGTTAGAAGGATACTGACTTTGCGCCGTAGGCGCAGCAGTTGCAAAGCGAATTGCAGCGGCACGATTTACCGCTACCGTTTCCATTTGCGAGTATTGGGGAGCAGGGGTTGCTTGCACCTGGGTTGGCGGTATTTTGGACGCCGCTGGGTTGTTGTAGGAAGATTTTAGAGCTATGGCGACTTCGCGGGCGTCCGAGTAGCGATCGCTCGGCTTATAACTCAACATCCGATTCAACACCGCCGTCAATCCGGGGTTGACCGGCGGTATCCATCGATACCAAGTCCAACTCAAACTGGTTTCATCGTATAAATCTTGGGGGTCTTGTCCGGTGAGCAGAACAGCGCAGGTAACGGCTAAAGCGTAGAGGTCGCTGCTGGGGTAAGCGCGTCCGGTTTGAATTTGTTCTGGGGGCGCGTAGCCCATTTTACCCACTGTGGTGACCGTGGGGATTTTTTGGGGGGATTGAAACCGGGTGACGAGTTCTTTGACCACGCCGAAGTCGATCAGGACGGGGAAGCGATCGCTCACGCGCAGTATGATATTGTCCGGTGAAATATCGCGATGAATAATCCCCTTAGCGTGAATGTGGTCTAATACTGGCAACATCTGCTGTAAAAGTTGCAAAACCTCAGCTTCGGAGCATCTTTTTCCCTGTGACTTGCGCTCGGTTAGCAGCGTGCTATAGGTCTTGCCTTCTACATAGTCTTGCACTAAAAACAGGCGTCCATCTTGCTCGATGGTGGCGCGGAACTGGGGAATTTGCGGATGCTGAATTTGATAAAGCGTAGCTGCTTCCCGTTGGAAAAGTTCTTTAGACTTCTCTGGCGTGTAAGCACCCGTTTGCACGGGAATAAATTCCTTGAGCGCGCATCGTTCCTTAAAGCGCCCAGTATCTTCTGCCAGATAGGTTCGACCAAACCCCCCTTGACCCAAAATCTTGAGCAAGCGGTAGCGGTTTTGCACGACGGTGCCAATGGGAAGCGGTGGTTGCATCGCGATCTGATCAGCAGTCACTAACAGGGCGAAAAATCTAAGCTGGCTGCATTTTAGCGCGAACTACCCACCACTAGCTGACCTTTGCTTTCAGGACTTACGCTTGGGCGACCTAGAACCTTTGTTTCTGTGTAGAGGTTTCTTTGCGTAAGTCCTAGCTTTAATAGGTTTGTAAATTCCAAGGCAGATAATCATACCACCAGAGCAGCCAGAATTTATCAAAGATATCGCTATAATTTGTTGCTTGGCACAACGAAGGCCGCGAGCGCGATTGTCGCAAAACTTCTGCCAACATTTAATTTAAAGAAATTTTCTTAAATCTAGCCAAACTGAGATGATAAGATCGCGATGAACATGCTTCGAGGGTCTGTTGTGATCCGTTCTGGCACTTTGACGCTTCAGTCGCCACCACCGGAACTAGCAGCAAACAATCGCCTGCGATTGTTTGCTGGCTCTGCCAATCGTCCGCTGGCTCAGGAAGTTGCTGCTTACCTGGGAATTGAGTTAGGTCCAATCGTACTCAAACAATTTGCGGACGGAGAAATTTACCTTCAAATTCAGGAATCGATCCGGGGTTGCGATGTTTACCTTATACAGCCTACTTGCCGTCCCGTCAACGATCACCTGATGGAATTGATGATCATGATCGATGCCTGCCGTCGGGCATCGGCAAGGCAAATTACGGCTGTCATTCCTTACTACGGCTATGCCCGCGCCGACCGCAAGACGGCTGGGCGAGAATCGATTACAGCCAAGCTGGCGGCGAACCTGATTACCGAATCTGGATCCAATCGCGTACTGGCAATGGATTTGCACTCGGCACAAATTCAAGGCTATTTCGATATTCCCTTCGATCACGTCTACGGTTCTCCCGTACTGCTAGATTATTTGGCAAACAAACAACTCTCTGACATCGTTGTTGTGTCGCCGGATGTAGGCGGCGTGGCGCGAGCTAGAGCGTTTGCCAAAAAGCTTGACGATGCGCCCCTGGCAATTATCGACAAGCGCCGCCAAGCTCATAACGTAGCAGAAGTTTTGAACGTTATTGGCGATGTCGCCGGTAAAACGGCTGTATTGGTAGATGACATGATCGACACGGGCGGCACGATCGCTCAAGGCGCGGCGTTATTGCGAAAAGAAGGCGCCCGTCAGGTTTACGCTTGTGCCACCCATGCGGTTTTCTCGCCCCCAGCAACTGAACGACTATCCAGCGGTGTATTTGAAGAAGTCATCGTAACGAACACGATACCGATTCGGGAAGAAGATCGGTTTGAACAGCTGACAGTGCTTTCAGTGGCTAACGTGCTAGGCGAAGCCATCTGGCGCATTCACGAAGATAGTTCGGTTAGCAGTATGTTTCGTTGACATCCTCCCCCGCCAATTGCTTACGCAATATGGCGGGGGATTCCAAACTTCACAGTCTGGCTTTTCTGCTTCAAAGACTCTTGACGCTTGCATTGCTGCCCCCGTTAGACCGTCTCCACAGACGTTTTGGAACAACGCTTGTCCATCGGCGTTGAGACTTAAAAGCCCTCTCTTTTTCACTACTTGGGCTGCTGCTAGATCTCTATCGGTTCGATATCCACAAACGCAATCATGTACCCTGACGCTTAAATCCTTGGGGGTATGAGTATCACATATGGGGCAAGTTTGAGATGTACCATTGCAATCTACTTTGGCAAAGTACACATCGCGTTTCCAGCATACCCAACTCAAGCTATTTAAAAACTGACCGAAACCAGCATCTAAGGTATGCTTGCATAGCATTACTTTAGACATTGCTTTTAGGTTTAAGTCCTCTGCAAAAATCATTCCTGCTTGATTACAAAGATGATAGCCCAGTTTAAAATGCCAGTCCTTTCTTGAGTTAGAAATATGTTCGTGCAATAGAGCTATTTTTTGGGTGAGGAAAGCGCCAATTCTTACTACCCTTTTTCTGGCGCTTTAACCGTCTTTTTAGCAATTTCAGCTGACTCTGGGTATCAACGAAGAAACGAGGTCTTTTAACCAACTCACCCGACGATGTAGCAACAAAGGAGAGCAATCCGACATCAATCCCTAATGGTTCCCCATGAGGAGAACAGGTACATTAACATCACATTGCAATGAAAGCATTACGTAGTATCCAGATGCACGTTTAACAATACGAGCCTGCTTTAGGGTAAACCCGTCAGGTATTGGACGAGATAAACGCATCTTGACCATGCCGATACTAGGCAGTTTGATCGTATCCCCAACTATATCTTTTTCGTTCATTTGTGGCAATCCAAATGAACGCATCTTTTTCTTAAAACGGGGATGACACAAACGCTGTTTCAAGTTGCTTTAGAACTTGTTGTAACACTTGCGAATGAACTATTTTAAGATGGGCATATTCTTTCTTGGCTGCGGTTAGTGCTTTGCACTGACTAGCATAGGTAGGTCGCTTGGCATCCGGTGGAATTATATATTCCGAAACGATACTACAAGCATTGATATCGCACTTCCTAGAGTGAGCAAAGTCCTTGCGTTCTCTTAATGCAAAATTCCACGCTCGAACAAATACAGATTTCTAACCATTGGTCAAAAGTCTGTATTTGTTCGAGCGTGGGAGCCAGTTTGTACTCGTAGGTTAGTGTTATCATACGAGTACAATATCATACTTTAGAAAATGAGTCTATATTTTCTAAGGATGCTTCGCATTTATTTATTGGTGGGCATTGATGAGGTAGGCGATGCCGGAACCACTTGCGGCATTCAACCCTACCGTCTCGCCGCTTACTGCTTTGCAGTAAGCGCGGGATCCTTCTGCCGACATTCAGGTAATGGGTAATGGGTAATTGGTAATTGGTAATTGGTAATTGGTATTTCTTGCCATTACCGATTACCGCTCGCCTAATTTGTAGCAATCGGTATTGCTTTCCATTACCGATTAGCCATTACCGATTAGCCATTACCCAATTCACCGTTGCTGACTGCGAGGATCGAGGGCGTCCCGCAAACCATCGCCTAATAAGTTAAAAGCCAATACTGTAACGATAATCAGAATCGCTGGAGGCCAAATTAGCCAAGGTTGTAGCACCAAAATAGAAGCATTGGTCGCCACTGAAAGCAGATTACCCCAAGACGGGTCGGGGGGCTTAATTCCCAATCCGAGTAAGCTCAGTACCGATTCGGCGACGATAAAACCAGGCACTGCTAAAGTCGCCGAGATAATCAGGTAAGTCGCTGTTTGGGGTAAAACGTGACGGATGATGATATACAGGGGCTTACCGCCCATCGCCCGTGCAGCTTGGACGAATTCCCGTTCTTTAATTGACAGCACCTGTCCTCGGATTACTCGCGCTAACCCCGCCCAGCTGACAAACGAGGTAATCACCACAATTAGCAGAAACTGCTGGGCGCTGCTGATTCCAGGGGGCAAAACTGTCGATAGGGCAACCAGAAGGTAGATGTAAGGAATCGTCATCAATACTTCCACGACCCGCATCAAAACACCGTCAATCCAGCCACCAAAATAGCCGGAAATTCCACCTATCAGTACTCCTAAAGGGAAGGAAATCGCAATTCCTACCAAACCGATGCTAAGGCTAATCCGGCCTCCATGCACGAGGCGACTGAATTGATCGCGCCCTTGTTCGTCCGTTCCCAATAAGTTCAATTTGCCTTCGCCCGCCGTGCCGAATAAGTGCAAATTACAGGGTATGCCTGTAAAAATTTTTACTTCTTGAAACTTGGGGGGTAAGGGGAGACTGATCTGAAACAGGTTGTAGGTTGACCCAGAGACAAACAAGCGTAGGGGTGATGGTTTTTGGCGGTCTACTGTGAGTAAGCGCTCGCCTGTTTCCAAGTCAACCGCCCCCTGTGTCGTCGGATACACGTGCGGCCCGATAAACTGTTCCTGCTCGGTGCGCCAGTAAATCTGAGTTGGTGGCAGTAAAGAACCGTTGAATTGAGACGCATAGGGGTCGTAAGGCGCGACAAAATCGGCTGCAATGACAGCCAAGTAGAAAATTAACAGGATTATTGCCCCCAAACTAGCCAGGGGATTCTTTTTCAGTTTCTGCCACCAGTTCATATAGTTTTACCGCTTTTCCACCAGTTGTCTTTGTTCCTCCTCAACCTTTTCGTGTTCCACCACAAACACGTTCGAGTAAAGGTTAGCGATGATTTGCTTTCCTTGCTGCGTCAGGGTGAGATAGCGGAGTGCCTCTTTGATGTAGGGATAAACCCCGTTCCAGTAAAACTTGGAATAGTTCTTGCGTAGATCTCCGGGATGGCTGTAGCCTAAAGCCTTATTCACGCCAGTTTCTTCAAATTCATAGTATAAAGAAGTGATTTTCTTGAGATAGCGCGGATCGCTAAGTTGACCGATGAGATCGGCGGCGCGCACTAAACCCGAATAATTAACCGTATCCTGATGATCTTCTGCCACGGGGACAGGGAAACGGGTTAATTCTATATTGCGCTTGATCGCTTCGGCATCGATCAGCTTGTGACCGCCAAACCGTTCTGCGATAAAGAGTTTGGCTCGATCTACATGATAAGGCGTCAGGCTGGCATCCGAAGCACCTGGGGGCAGAGCGACCATGCCGCCGTCTTTTCCAGTCGCATACAATCTTTCTTGATCTCTGTCAGCGCGACACACGCCTTTAACGTAGCCAATGTCGTGACACAGCAGAGAGATAATGCAGTGCAACCAATCTTCGCAAGAAATTCCACCTTCGCGGATGTGTTTCCCGCGTAAGATTTCTTGCCCGACTAAGGTAACCAGAATCGTATGCTCGACGTTATGATAGAGGGCGTCGCTGTTGGCGATATTTTCTAACGCCATACTTCCCGCCCAGCCAATGATGTCTTCGTAGTTGGTTTTCCATCCCCCGTAGGTGCGGTGGTAGCCATCCCGGAGGTTTTGTACGAAGGTGTCGATTAAGATTTCTGTGGCATTAAACATGCTGGTTACTCGCTCGTGCTACTGGCAATGTCTAGAGGGATTGGGCAGCTATAGTTGTTTGTTATCTTCTTTAATTTTTATTCAAGATAGGAACAAATCCCTGTTGTTTCCACAATTGGTTTATATGCTAGCGCAACCAACGCTCCAAGGTACTTTCGTAATATTTCCTATGGGATCGCCACGGTTGAGACGGGATCGATTGGCGAAGGCTGGCAATTTTTGAGCCAGAGTGCCATAATGTGCCCTCAAATTTGACCAGAGGCACAAAACCCCCGTCCTCAAGGCGGGGGATGTAGTGCTTACCAAGACGATCTCGTCGGGTCAAGGTGGAAGCGATGATAAAGCATGACGAGACGCGCTGGCACGCCCGTCGTTTACGCGGGAGTGCCAGCGCGAAGGGGACTTTTAAGTCGAGTCAAAGCGCAACTGTGCTACAATAGGTTGCGTCAGTACAAGAGTCTTAAGAACCCTTACCAATAGGCGCGGGGAGTGTCAAACGAGACAATTGTATGCGGGTGTAGTTCAGTGGTAGAACGTCACCTTCCCAAGGTGAATGTCGTGGGTTCGAGTCCCTTCACCCGCTTTGAGGCTGATAGAAATGTGGCGACAACAGCACTAATGTTGAGGTACTAACGAGGTAACAGTTTTGCTACTCCAGACTATTTATTCGAGGAAGACAAGACGTGTTGCCATTCTTTTAACAATCGATTGTCAAAGAGATTTTTCCAATCCCTATCGATATTTTGGCAACTCGCTTAAGATAAAAGCCAGTCACAGCCAACGGGGAGCAAAAATCCAGGGTGCAGGGGTTGAACCTGCCTGGGGCGAATTATGAGTTCGCTGCCTAAACCGCTCGGCCAACCCTGGTTGAGCTTTTATTGTATTATAAATCCGCTACCTTCGACCACTCACCCACCAATTTAAGAGTTGTTTAACCGCCCATGGCAACTACAAGGAAGCAGCGCATTAAGGTACCACCCATAAGATTTAACTCCACAGTGGTTCTGACTTTGATTTTGCTAACTCTGATGGCAGGAGCTAGCATCGCAAGTGGAATATGGGGATTTGCTCTGGGGCATGAAGCCCTCAAAGGCGTGTCTCAGCCGGATGCTCGCCCAACGGCGAAGAAGACGGGTGGAAAGGAAACCCTGTTGGATTCTAAACCATTGGTCATGCTCAAAGAGCCAGATATTATCAAAAGCGTGAGGGCGACGATCCAGCGCAAGGAGAAGGAAGGCGAAGCCGAACAGAAAGAAGAAAAAAGGGATGAACGCGCTAAGACGCTCTCGCCAGAACAGCCGCAGCCACAAACAGCTACTAATCAGCCTGGATTTCCAGCGATCAGCCAAGATAAAGGGGTGACTTTAGAAGTTCGCTCGGCGCGTCAGCAGGGAGGTTCCCTGGTGCTGGATGTGAGCCTGAAAAACGAGGGAACTTCTGCGGTAAGGTTTCTCTATAGTTTCCTCGATGTGACCGATAACCGGGGGCGCGCTTTGAGTGCGAGTACGGAAGGTTTGCCAACGGAGTTGCCACCGAATAATCAACCCGTTGCGGGGACGGTTAGTATCCCAACGGCGGTGCTGGATGGTGCGGAGCAAATTTCCCTGACGCTGACAGATTACCCAGATCAGCAACTGCGCCTGCAAACCTCTGGGATTCCAGTAAGATAGCAACATGGGGCATTAGTAATTATGACTGGCACACCCACTCAAGCTTAGTGCATCCGCCTTCTATGTTCCTTTCTTGGCAAGACGTTCTGCCGCGCTTGTTGTCGGTGCTGCTGCTGATTGCGATTAATGCGTTTTTTGTCACCGCTGAGTTTTCTTTTGTCTCGGTGCGGCGATCGCGCATCAATCAGTTGGTGGAATCAGGTGACGCCGCGGCTAAAATTGTCCAAAAACTGCAACGAAATATCGACCGACTGCTTTCTACCACCCAGTTGGGAATTACCCTTTCTAGTCTGGCACTGGGGTGGATCGGGGAAAAGGGAATGGCTGTTTTGGTGGCAGACTTGCTGGCACGCCTACCCCTGCCAGGAAAGTTGAATTGGGCGATCGCTCACACCCTTGCCATCCCGATCGCTTTTTTGCTCATCGCCTATTTACAGATAGTTTTGGGCGAGTTGTGTCCCAAGTCGGTGGCGCTGATATATGCGGAACAGCTGGCGCGGCTTTTGGGGCCATCTAGTTTGGCGATCGCGCGTTTTTTTAAGCCGTTTATCTGGATTTTAAATCAATCCACTCGCTTCCTGTTGCGATTGGTGGGCATTCGCTACAACGATGAAGCTTGGTTACCTCCCGTCACTTCTGAAGAGTTGCAGCTAATTATTTCCACCTCTTTAGAGTCTACGGGTTTGCAAGCCGAAGAGCGAGAATTACTCAGTAATGTATTTGAGTTTGGCGATGTTGTGGCAGCAGAGGTGATGGTACCGCGTACCAGCATTACCTCTATCCCCAGCACCGCAACTTTTCAGGAACTTCTCAATGAAATTGCCACGACTGGACACTCTCGCTATCCCGTTACGGGGGAATCTTTGGACGATGTTGTGGGCATTATTAATTTTATCGAATTGGCTGAACCTTTAGCCCAAGGTAGACTCACTTTAAACAGCCAAATTCACCCCTGGATTCGCCCCGCCAAGTTTGTCCCGGAATATACTAAATTGAGCGAATTGCTGCCGATGATGCAGCGCGCCCCCCAATCAATCGCGGTAGTGGTGGATGAATTTGGCGGCACGGCAGGATTGCTGACTTTAGATGATTTAATTGCTGAAATTATTGGCGATACCGGCGAATCTGATAGCAGCGAAGATTTAATTATCCAAAGAGTAGACGAACAAACTTTTTTGGTACAGGCGCAGATAAATTTGTCAGAATTCAACGAGTTGTTAGATTTAGATTTGCCCCTTACAGATGAATACCAAACTTTAGGCGGTTTCCTAATTTACCAGTTGCAGAAAATTCCCAACCAAGGGGAAATTTTTCATTATAAAAATATCGAATTTACTGTGGTTGCCGTTGAAGGGCCGCGCTTGGATCAAATTCTCGTCCGTCGCCAAAAATCTGCAACTGCTCTGATTATAGAAGAGTTTAATGCTGCAAATGAAGCCGAGAATAAACAAAGCGAAACCATCCCCCCAGATGAGGATATTGACAATAAAAATTGGTAATTGGTAATTGGTAATTGGTAATTGGTAATTGGTAATTGGTAATTCAGATAGTTGATCTCGCAAAGAAACCGGGTTTCTAGGAAAATTTTGATGTCAAGGAGAGATCTACACAGAAACCCGGTTTCTAGTCCAAGCTTGGTAAAATTCTGGATAATTCATATTTTGGGCGCAATAGCCTATAATATTATAACATTCGCGGTATCTATCGATGTTATTTTTGTAGGTTTCTTGTGATAAATATTGTTTCAAACTACTCACAACTTCTGGCAACTGTTCGTCTGGTAAAATTTGCTTCAAGCTTTCAGCGGCTTGCCATAAAATAGATGGATTTTTAGTGGTTTGAATCAGTTGCAATAATTCGGCGATCGCTAGTCTATTCCCCGGTGCAATTTTCCCTAAACTCAAAGCAGCTTGGCGGCGAATTGATTCTAGCTGGCTTGACTCTACGAGTTTTATTATAGCATCGATCTCGGTTTTATTCACTATACTAATTTCCCCTAAACTTTCCACGCATTTTCTTAGAGGCGCTTCTTTTTTGGTGGATTTAATTATCTGCAATAAGGCGGCGATCGCTGCTTTATTTCCCGGAGCTATTCTGACTAAATTAAAAGCTGCACGCCTGCGGCTAGATTCGGTTTTAGCCGACTCAGTTAGCTGGGTGAGAGTGGCGATCGCATCTTTATTTCCGGCATCTATTGTACCTAAAGCCGTCGCAGCTATCCGGCGAATTGATTCTTTTTCAGTTGTTGTTATCAGTGAAGTTAAAACAGCGATACAATCTCGATCTCCTTGAGCAATTTTGCCTAAACTTTCGGCTGCAAGCTGGCGAATTGAGTCGGTTTCTGTTGAGTTAACGATCTGTTGTAATAATGATGCAATTGCTGGTTTATTTCCCGTGGCAATTTCCCCTAAACTTTCAATTGCTTGGCGGCGAATTGATGAATTTAAACTTGTATCAACCAGTTGAATCAGGGTAGTAACTGCCGTTTCGTTGCCGGGATTGATTTTACCTAAATAACAAGCGGCTAGTCTGCGGATGGATTCTGTTTCGGTTGATTTAATCAGGTGTAATAAAGTGGCGATCGCATCTTGATTTCCTGGGTCTATTTTTCCCAAAATCCAAGCGGCTTGGCTAGAAGATGCTTCATTTTTGGATATTTTTATTAGGTTAACGATAGCAGCGATCGCATCTTTATTTCCTATACCAATCGTGCCCAAATTATAAGCTGCACGCCAACGGATTGATTCATCTTCACCAGATTTTAGCAAGTGGAGTAAGGATGCGATCGCGCGGCTGCGATCGGTTTTTATTAAAGCTAATCTAATCGACTCTTTCAAGGTTGGGATTAAATTAATCCACTTTTGTTTCTCGCTATTAAAATAACCGAAACGCCACTGAACAATTTGGGCTACTATTTCATCCGCTTTACTACAATCGGCAAACTCGGCAATAGCTTCAGCGGCTATAAAATAAGCGCGATACTCGTAAAATCCCTTGTATTGATAACCATCGATGGAGAATTCTCCCAATCCGTCTTCAAATTCTACTAAGGCTTGGATAAATTCTTCTTTCTGTTCTTTTAATATATCTTCTCTGCCCAACCATAATAAAATTACTTCTTGCCATTGTGGTTCAAAAATGCGGTAGTTAGCAGCGGATGAGTTGAGGAAATAATGCCAATCGTTAATAGCTTGGGCAGCGAAATATTCTTGGAAAGTGGGATGATAGAAAGCATAAACTTTCTCACCCCAGTTTTCGGTTTCGGCGGCGACTCCGACTTGGTTTAAAAACCCCAATTGTAGGGCTAATTTAAATAAATCTTCATCGGGTTCTCCCAGTACCGATGTTACGAGACGATGGCGCAGGCGGAACTTTGTTTTCTCTTCAGCAATTGCTTTTAATGCCAACTCTCCCAACGCTTGATTTAATTGCTGTCGCTGTCTTGAACTGGTGGGAAATCGCTCTTGCTTCCATTCATAAAGTGCTTCGATAAAATGTCGATAAAGTGCGGCTTTGGTATTGGGCAATCCATCGGGTGCAAGCGTCCAAGTGCGGCATAAAAGTGCTAAACGGAGGGGATTTTTCACCGCATCAAAGATGCGTTCGCGTCCGGGTTGGTCTAATTCGAGTCGCAAGCGATCGCCTACTTCTAGATTATCCTTAAACCAGCGGCGGATAAACTGTCCCACCCCATCCAGATTCCCATAGCTAAAATCTAAATTGCGATATGTTTCAAAAGTTTCCAGGGCATTTTTTCCCCCATCCCAAACATTGAGGCGACAAGTCAAAACTACCCTGGCATCTGCTATCCATCCGGTGAGTTGATTGGCGATTGTTTGTAAAGGTAATCCAGTCGTTGCACCGATTGCCATTTCATCAACGGCATCTAATAACAACCAGACTTTTCCACTATTAAATAACTCGCCTAGCGCTTCTTCCATTGCTGGGGTGACGCGCACTTTGCGGGTAGCCGATCTTAGCCAGTTGCTGAGTAAATATTCTTCTATACTTTTACCCTGTAAATCTGCCAAGGAAATCCAGATTGGGACATCGGAAGTATTTTCGATAATCCAGGAGGCGATTTTTTGTAACAGGGTAGTTTTTCCCGATCCTGGTTCTCCGATGATTGCTATTCTTTGGCTTTTTCCTGATTTGATAACTTGGTCGAAAAACCGATCTTGTCGATCGAAAGTTTGGATAATTTCATCAGCAGTATCTGGATCGTAAAATTTTGATCCTTGCTGGGGGGAAATATCGCCGATGCGACGCTGTCTCTGCTGGCGTTCTACTAATCCTAAAGGTACGTAAATATCATCGAGTTCAAAGGTTAATCCATCGCCAGCAGTGAGGGGATTTGTTGTTAAGCGTCCTCGCTCTTGTGCTAACAACATGGCTTTGCTGGCTTGTTTCCAGTCGAAAATATTATTAGTTTCTGGTGGCGGCGTTGTTTCTAGGGGTGGAGAGTCGATGTAAGCTATTGCTTGCCAATCCAATCCCAATCTTTCGCTAATTTCGACAAAATTTACATAATCTACTGGCTTCCCGGTAAAAAAGCTGGTTATAGTAGAGCGAGAGAGTCCTAGCGCCACAGCCAAAGCATTCTGACTGGGAAAACCATGACACCTCAAAGCGTGTTTAACTCTAGCGATGCATTCCGAAGCAACTCTAATCGACCGTGCCATAGTTTAAGAAAGTGCAATTATCTAAGTCAAGCACAAGTCAAGCATTCTCAATCATAGCGTAATCGGGAACTCAAGCAGCCTCCCTGTTTGATGTAATTGTGGAAGCGATGCAGTTTTAAAAGCAGCTTCCAATTGCTACTGAAGGCGGTTAATTAAACCGCTAAGGAGGCTTCGATGAATGCTCAATCCCTTGCATCCTTAACTACGATTATTTTAGCTACAAGTTCCCAGGTTGTAACGACCTCGACGTTCAACAATCTTTTGCTCGAAGGCTTCCTCAACAATTCTAACAAAATTGTCGGTTCTTATCCCGCACCTAAACGAGGAACGCCAAGCGATAGAGAAGGCGCTGGAAGCCGTTTTGCACCTTCTCCTGTGCATCGGGAAGAACAGGCGGCAATGGTGTAATGTTTTGGTTAAATTCGGCATTTTTTAATATGCTCAGGTTCAAACCCCGCCCGGAAATCAATTTCCGGGCTAATAGCAAAAGTCGGTTAAAACCGACTGATAAGAAATAGAGTTTTCATTCCTCTTTCAGAGGACTTTCGCTTAAGCTGCGCGATTTTAATCGCTGGCGAGTTGTGGGGCAGATGGAAGGGGTGGATTAATCCTTTCGGTGTCTGAAGAATTAGTATTATTTAACCGCGAAGACGCGAAGAACACGAAGGAAGAAGAAGGAAGAAGTAGATAATCTTCTACCGGGAAGGGCGTAAAGTTTATTTTTGGATGCGATCGCATTTAATTATCATCTCTGTTGAATTGTGCCAAGCTTGGTAAAAATCTGGGTAACTCATATTTTGAGCGCAATGCCAAATGACTTTGTAGCAAGCATCAAAGCGCTTAGAGTCATTGGCGGAAGTTTCATATGACAAGTAGCCTTTCAATGCTATAACAATTCTTGCTAAAAAATATTCTCCCATGATTTTTTTCAAGTTTTCAGCAGTTCGCCTACAGATGAATTCATTTTCAGTTGATTCAAGGATTTGGATTAACACTGTAGTCGCTGTTTCATTGTTAGAGTCAATTGCCCACAAACTATGTGCCGCCTGCATACGGATTTCTTCATCCTCAGTTGACTCAATAACTTGGGCTAATGGGGCGATCGCTGTTGGATTACCTGTACCAATTGCCCCTAAACTAAAAATTGCTTGCCACAGGATACCTTGATCCTTTGTTGAATTAATCAACTGTAATAACGCGGCTATTGCTGTTTGACTACCCTTGCCAATTGCCCCTAAACTAGCAACCGCTTGCCAGCATATACCATCATCTTCATTTGACTCGATAAGTTGTACTAACGCTGCGATCGCCATTTCATTGCCCCTGGCAATTGCCCCTAAACTAGAAACCGCTTGCCTGCGAGTATACTTATCCTTCGTCGATTCAATGAGTTGCACTAACGCCGCAATAGCTGTTTGATTGCCATCGCCAATTTTTTCTAAACTCACAACTGTTTCTCGGCGAGTGGACTCATTTTGAATTGACTTAATCAGTTGCACTAATGTTGCGATCGCCGTTTCATTACCAACGTCAATTTGTCCCAAGCTTTCAGCCGCTTGTCTGCGAATGTCTTCATTTTCAGTCCATTTAATAATTCGTAGTAATGCTGCCATTGCTGGTTCCTTTTCACAGCCAAGTTTTTCTAAGCTTTCAGCTGCTAGCCTACGAGTATATTCGTTCTTACTTAACTTGCTAATTTGTCCCAACACTTCAATTGCTGTTTGATTGCCTGAGTCGATTTTGGCTAAACTATCAGCAGATAGCCAACGGGTGTACTCGTTTTCAGTTGATTTGAGAATTCGTAATAGCGCCGCGATCGCTGTTGTATTCTTCGCGCCTATTTGGCCTAAGCTCTCAATAGATCGCCAACAAGTGTATTCATCTTTATTTGATTCGATAACTTGAACTAACGCCGCAATAGCTGTTGTATTTCCCCTGGCGATTTGCCCTAAATTCTCGGCAGCTAGCCTACGGCTATATTCATCCTTACTTAATTCTATAACTTGAACTAATGCCGCAATAGCTGTTGTATTTGCCGTACCAATTTCCCCTAAAGTTAGTACTGCTAACCTACTAAAATATTCATCCATATTTTTTACATTCAGGAGTTGCACTAACGCTGCGATCGCTCG
The DNA here is from genome assembly GCF_041929235.1 of Microseira sp. BLCC-F43. NCBI lineage: Bacteria > Bacillati > Cyanobacteriota > Cyanophyceae > Aerosakkonematales > Aerosakkonemataceae > Microseira > Microseira sp. BLCC-F43. The sequence continues at coordinate 2,799 of NZ_JBHFNP010000220.1, read as the reverse complement.
GCTGCGATCTGTCTCTAGTAATGTAGCTCTAGCTTCCTCCTCAAGTGCTGATAAAAAAGTCCACCATTTCTGTTCTTCGATATTAAAATAACCAAAAGACCAATTGATTATATGTGCTACTATTTGTGAAGCTTTACTACAATCTCCAAACTCTACAATTCCTAATGCGGCTAAAAAATTAGCTCTATATTCATAAAATACTCTGTATAAATAACCATCAAAAAAGAATTGCTCGCACCTGTCCTTAAACTCCACTAATTCATTAATAAAATCTTCTTTATGCTCTTTTGACACGTCCTCTCTTCCCAACCACAGCAAAATTACCTCTTTCCACTGCGGTTCAAAAATGCGATAAGTGCCTTGTTTTGGATTTTCAGGGTGGTGATTTAAAAAATAGTGCCAATCATCAATCGCCTGCGCGGCAAAATATTCCTGAAACGTGGGATGGTAGAAAGCATAGACTTTCTCTCCACAACTTTCAGATTCCGCTGCTACTCCCACTTGATTTAGCCATCCTAACTGGAGTGCCAATTTAAACAGCTTTGCATCAGGTTCGCCTAATATTCCACGCACAAGGCGATCGCTGAGACGGAACTTAGTTTTTTCTTCAGCTATAGCCCTTTTTGCTAATTCTCCCAGCGCCTGATTTAACTCCTGTCGCTGGGTTGAACAGGTAGGAAATTGCTCTTGTTTCCACTCATAAAGCGCTTCTGTAAACTGCCGATAAAGCCCTGCCTTAGTAGTCGGCAATCCGCCTTGAAAGATCGCCCAATTTCGACATAAAAGCGCCAAGCGCAAGGGATTTTTAACTGCATCTTTAATTCGCTCTCGTCCTGACTTGTCTAACTCAGTCCGCAAGCGTTCTGCTAATGTTGGATTATTCTTAAACCAACAGCGGATAAATTGCCCTACTTGATCCGGTGTTTGGGCATCTCCATAACTAAAGTCTAAATTGCGATAAGTCTCAAAATTTTCCAGGGCATTTTTCCCGGCATCCCAAACATTCAACCGACAAGTTAACACCACCCTGGCATCAGAAACCCAACCTGTGAGTTGTTTAGCAATTTGCGCCAAAGCATTACCCGATTCTGTCACCATTTCATCAACGCCGTCCAACAGCAGCCAAACTCGTTCGCTGTTGAACAATTCGCCTAGCGCTGACTCCATTTCTGGGGTGACGCGCACTTTTCTGGTTGCAGATATCACCCAGTTATTCAGTAAATATTCTTCGATTGTTTTTCCCTGTAAATCTGCCAGATAAATCCAGATTGGTACATCAGAAGAGTTATCGAAAACCCAGGCGGCAATTTTTTGTAGCAGTGTGGTTTTTCCTGCACCCGGTTCGCCAATAATGGCAATTCGTTTGCTTTTTCCTGGACGCAAAACTTGCTCAAAAAACTCGTTGAAATGAAATGTATGGGTAATTTCATCAGAGGTTTCTGGTTCATAAATTCTCGAACCTTCTTCTGGTGAAATATCGCCTATTCGCCGCTCTCGCTGCTTGCGTTCTACCAGTCCCAGGGGTACGTAAATTTCATCGAGTTCAAAGGTTAATCCATCGCCAGCGGTGAGAGGATTTGTTGTCAGTCGTTGCTGGTTTTGAGCTTTGAGCATGTCTTGGCTGACTTGTCGCCAGTCAAGACCTAACCCCCCCAGCCCCCCTTCCCTGCGAGGGAAGGGGGGAGCAGGAGGGGGAGCAGAAGTAAGATTACTCCCCTCTCCTTGCAGGAGAGGGGTAGGGGGAGAGGTTTCTTCTTCGATGTAGGCGATCGCTTGCCAATCCAATCCCAATCTCTCGCAGATCTCGACAAAATTCGTATAATCAATCGCTCTTCCATTAAAAAAGCTGGTAATAGTCGCGCGAGATAGTCCTAACGTCTCCGCCAAAGCATTTTGACTGGGAAACCCGTGACGCCGAAGAGCTTGCTTAATTTTGGGGATACATGCTGGTGCAACTCTGATTCCCCGACGAGGCATAAGTTTTTTTAATAAAAATTCTCTTATTTTATGTTGGCTTTCTTTGAGGTCAAGCGCAAGTCAAGCCAAAGTCAGGCAAAAGCGATCGCAAATCCATCCGTAACTCAAGCACCCATCGACTTTGATCGATTTATAGAAGCGATTAGGAGATGACACAAGTGTATCTTATGACAACCCCAGTACCCGATCAAGTTCTACTCTACCGCAACGCTCTCGAACCATTAGTAACTGAAGAAGTCAAGCGGCAACTGGAACAATTGTCACCCAAATTAGTTAAGTATATTAACCCAGAGCAAGTAATTGCCTACGCACTCAATCGGTTACCTCCCCTATACGCCACCAGCATTGAAGGATGGACAAGGCAACAGCAACTTGCCAAAACCAAGCTTGAAAAGCAAATTTTTCTAGCAGTGCGTCAGGGATTGGCTGCTGTACAACGCGACCCCTTAAAAGTTAGCACCCCCTTGCTATTTTTAGAAGATAAAAACTCTGATAATTAAGTAAATGGGCGTAGTTAAACTTAAAATGCTCAGTATCCAGATCCCCGACTTCTCTAAAAAGTCGGGGATCTCTGTATTAGTTTTAACCTGGTTTGTAGTAGCACGGCGTCGCATAAATTTTGATTTCTAGCCAAGATGATAAAATGCCGTGCCCCGAATTGTGATGTTTATTTATACCCAGTAGTAGCACGGCGTCGCATAAATTTTGATTTCTAGCCAAGATGATAAAATGCCGTGCCCCGAATTGTGATGTTTATTTATACCCAGTAGGGGCACGGCGTCGCATAAATTTTGATTTCTAGCCAAGATGATAAAATGCCGT
>NZ_JBHFNP010000022.1:0-156474 GCF_041929235.1 Microseira sp. BLCC-F43 | reverse complement strand
GATAAGAAAACTGCAAATGATGGCAGTCTGGATAAGCCCATTGTCAAAGGATAGGTTAAATGAGGAGCGGAATGAGGTGAAAGTCTCACGTTCCGTTCTGGAGAGCAGTGGCTCTCGCAAGAGAGTCACTGACTTTAATCGTTCTCCTGTGAATGCTTGCCCGTTGGTCTGCCATCTTCCTGAATTGCGCGACAAGCCCAACTATTACAGCCAGAAAAAGTATTTGCCAGACCTGAAGAAAGACGTGGTAACGGTGCAATGGTCGGGTGAAGCGTTGGATTTGTCGCGGGTTCCAGCGAACACGCTGCAAGAAGTTTGTAAGCGGGTTGATATCGCGTTTGAGCGATTCATTTCGGGTGACTCTAACGGGAATCGAAGCGGGAAACCACGATTTAAGGCTCAATCTCGCTATCGGTCTTTTGTGATTGAAGGTGCTGGACTTGAATTACATTCTTGTTCTGTGGGTGGCAAATATTTGTATGTCAAAGTCCCCAAAGTTGGATTGATTAAAATTCGGTCGCACCGTCATTTGCCCGATGGATCAATCCTCAAACAGCTTCAATTCGTCAAGAAGACTGATGGTTGGTTTGTCAATTTGCGACTAGAAGATCCGACTGTTCCCGTGAGCAAGAATGACATCATTCCGACTTGGGACAATTCGCTCGGCATGGATGCCGTGTTGCATGAGGACGATTACCTGGCAACCTCTGAAGGCGTTAAGCTTCCATCATTAAAAGTGCTACGGAAAAGCCAGCACAAACTCACTCGTGTTTCGCAGAAAAAGAATGCCCTTGAGCGCGGGTCGTCATCACGTCGCAAACTGGCAAAACGAGAAGGACGGCAGCATCAAAAGATTGCTAGATGTCGTAAGGACTTCCAATACAAAACCGCTCATCAATTGGTGAGAACGGGTAAGAAAGTTTTCTTTCATGAAGACCTCAATCTCAAAGGTCTGACAAAACGCTGTGCGCCCAAACAAGACGAATCGGGCGCGTATCTCCCAAACGGTCAATCGGCCAAGTCTGGACTCAATCTCTCTTGGTCGGATGCGGCGTTTGGTCAATTCTTTCAATTGCTCGGTCACATAGCTGGAAAAGCTGGAGCCATCGTAATTGCAAAGAATCCTGCTTATACGTCTCAATTGCTTTCGTATCGCGATGAAGTGATTTTTACCGATACCAAGATTCGTGAGTATTGGGACGCGGATCTAAAACTCTGGGTTGACCGCGACATTAACGCCGCGATTAATATCAAGAGAGTGGGGCTGGACCTGTTCCCCACGATAAAACGCCGTAAAGGTGGCATCGTGATAGTTGGTTCTATTACCGATGATACCTCTAAGGAAGTTCTCCATATTCTTCGGAATATCTGAGAAGCCTACACCTACCCGCTAGGGAGGTGTAGGAGCGTCACTTATAACCCCGATAAGACTACCTTTATCCAAACAAGTATGTTAGGTTCATCTCTACCTCCGTCAGGATTTTATGTTCGCACCGCGTTAGACAGCTTTTGGGCTGATGTTTTAGGTGAGCAATGGAGACCTGCAATTTTTCTCACTTGGTGGGCTGACGGTTCTAGACCGCCAGGACAACAAGTCTTCGCTAGGGGTTCGGTTAGGCCCGATATCAGCCAGGGAGTCTGGTTATTTGGCGATCCGTTTTTGGGGACTCGGCAATTAGCTCTTGATAATATGGAACCGATATCGGATGACGTTTGGACAGGAAACTGGTCTGGGTGGGTACCGCAACCATCTGTTCCTGGTCGTGTTCCGATTTATGGCGGTGGGGTGTGGACGGCAACACGCCAAAACCCACAACCTGTTCCTGAACCTACTTTTACTTTGGGTTTATTAGTTTTTGGTGTCTTAGGCGCTGCTTCAGCACTGAAGCTCAAACATAAACAGCAGGAATCAATAGAAAAATAAACAGTTAAATCTGTTTAATCGGTTCAAAAAAAGATCGCAATCAACTCGTTGATTAGAGAAGTTGACCTGCTCTATTTGAGCCGCTTTTTTCTCAATTATGGACTCTAAAGCGCGTCTACAAAATTTGAAATGAGAGTTTGGCAAGCTGATTTTTATCGGCGTCCGTTAAAGGACGATTTGGGGCGATCACTCTGGGAATTATTGATTTGCAATCCGACGGGTAGCTTTAAATACCAAGCCTTATGTCCGCAATCTGAAGCGAATGCAACTTGGCTAGCAAATCAATTTCCCATAGCATCATCTGGCAAGTTACCAGATAAGATTCAAGTCTTTCGTCCCCAATCGTTGAGTTTAATCGAAACCGCAGCGCAACAATTGGGAATTGCAGTAGAAGCAACGCGCCGCACCGATGCCTTAAAACAATGGTTGCAAGAAAAAGCGCAACAATACCCCCATATGAGCAATTACACAGGGGAACCTTACCAATCAATAACATTAGATAAACCGCCCCCAGTGCCGCTACCAGAAAATCTTTGGGGAGAACAATGGCGATTTGCGACGCTACCAGCAGGTGATATAAAGGATGCGTTTGCCGAAAAACCAATTCCGATTTTAGAGATGCCAGAATTTTTGTTGCCCTTTAATTTGGGTATCGCTTCAACAGTGTCCGTTCCGGGTGTCATAATTTATGGCGGACGGCAATCGATGCGCTTGGCACGCTGGTTAGAGGAATCTCGACCCTTTGCATTAAACTACATTGCCGGTGAGCCAGATGGGTTAATTTTAGAAGCGGGATTAATTGACCGTTGGATAGTTGCCACATTTGAGGATAAGGAAGTTTCTCAGTCAGCGCAAATGTACGAACAACGCAAGGGGTTAAGTAAAGGATTGCACTTTTTATTAGTGCAACCAGATGATTCGGGAATGACTTACACTGGGTTTTGGCTATTGCGAGGAGAGGATTGAAGAAGAGATGCAAAGACGCAAAGACGCGGGGACGCGGAGAATGATGAAGTTGTAGTTGTAGGTTGGGTTTCGTCCCTCAACCCAACCTACGAATGGTTTTTCTTACAGGACTTACGCGCAGGAATACCATATATGGTGTTGCTGGTGCCGTACTCTCGTCTAACGCACCCTACATATAGAAGCTTTGCGTAAGTCCTGTCTTATTCAATACCTAAGCGAAAAGCAATTTTATCTGCCCAATCGGGGAAATCAATCAGCGGATTGCGATTTCCTTGCTGCTCGAAAATTGCCATGTTTCTGTGTTTTTCGTATTCGGTGACCCGATAAGAATGATGCCACTGCAACAAAGTCTTTAAACTCTCTACCTTGTATTCTTTTTCAGTTGGATCGATTTCTCCTGGATAGCGCAGTAAGAAGTAAAGTGTAGCGCGCGCTACAGCGCCCTTTCCGGCACTCGGCTCAAATTTATCTTGTGATAGTTTGCCGCAGCGATCGCTTATACTTTCCCCAAAATCCGGAAAGTCGAAAAATGGATGATTTCCCCGGTAACTGTTGCATTTCGCTTCGCAGGTAAACAGATGGTGCAAATCGCCTTTCATCGGTTCTCGCTTACCGAACCACGACTGGGGAACTACATGCTCGCAATTATAGGGCAATCTTGCCTCGATTAAAGCCAATACTTGCCTCGTCTCTACCGCACTCATCGCCGATACAGTCTTATTTAGCCTTTGAATCTGTAAATTCCTGATTTGCTCGGTGCGGAAATCTTCTCGAATAATTTCTTCAGGGTTGAAAACTTCCCCGGAGTAAATGCTTCTGAGCTTCAGATCGGGGTAAAGGTCAACCCAAGGGTAAAGTCGAGCGGCTGGTTTATAGCTTAGCTTGTTTTTATGCGTCTGAGCCAGTAGGTTTTTCAGCGCCAGGAACAACTCACTTGGATTGAGAGAATTAATGCTTGGGAGACTTGCGTAATAGTTATCGCGGTTGATGCGATCGCTCGTTTCGTCGTAGTATTTTTTAGTCCGCGACGACGCCAATGTCCTCAAAGCTTTCTCAAGATCTGTAGCAGATGTCTCGAATTGTGGAAATAGCTGCTCTTCCAACATTTTTTTACCTCTTAACTTGAATGAATTTTATTGATTTAACTTCTATGTTTATATTTCAACAGGCGCGGCTACTTTTCCGGAAACCAAATATTGAGTTTCTTTAAAAGAATAAAACAAACCCGGTTTTTTCAACAAATAGGTTTTCTGGCTCAAAATATCGAAAATATGGTATAATTACAAGCTAATTAAATTAAGCGATCGCGCCTATAACTTTAATAAAAAAATTGAGGCAAGAATATGACTCAAGAACTGATAGATTTAAGAGCTAGTATCCTGGAGGGACGCTACGCCGATGCGTTGGCAATTGTGGATGAACTAGAAGGCATGAGTAGACAAGCAATACTACGTACTATCCAATCATTTTTAAGGATTTTGCTGATTCACTTGATTAAAAATCAAGTTGAGCAACGATTAACAAACTCTTGGGCGAACTCAATGCGAAATTCTATTCGAGAAATCAAGAAACTGAACTTGCAAGACAATAAAAAATCTTACTACGTCAAAATAGATGAATGGGAATCAAACCTTGAAGATGAATTTGAAGAAGCGGTTTCCCTGGCGAGTCAGGAAGTGATGGAGGGAACTTACAGCCCTTTTCAGCTGGCAGAGTTAGTAAATAAAGACCAAATTATTGCAACGGCTAAAAGCTTGCTGTCTCTCACTTATGATTATTCGGCAAAAGAATTATCTTCAGTGATTAACGATCGCTTAACTCAGCTTCCGGGTGGGGAAGATTGGAAAGCGGGTAGGAGGTTATAAACTGGATAACCAATCTTGGGTAGATTTAGGCGATCGCATACACAAAACCTCAAGATGAGCATACTCAGGTTTCTGCAATAAAATCGGATATTCTCTTCGCCTTTTGCCGTAAGTTTGCAGCGCCCATAATATAATTGAATCGCGACTAAATGTTGTTTTCCAAGTTTCCCGGTTGCCATTACATACGTTTTCTTTCGTCACTACCCGCCAAAATGTCCGCCATATTATACGACTCATAATTACTGGCAAAGAATAGTCCAACCAAACAACTGTATCGGCTTTTGACCAAACGATATTACGTTCATCATTGTTTAAATTGCCATCTACAACCCAACGGTTGCCAGAAAGTGCTTGTGAAACGCGATCGCGCATCACCTCATCCGGGACTTCAGTCCAATTTGGTTCCCAATGCAAAGCATCTAATTCCACATGAGGAATCGCAAGACGCTGGCAAATTTGCCGCGCCAAAGTTGTCTTACCAGACCCAGTCGTACCAACAACAGAAATGCGTTGCATTTATTTACTCTTGCTTATGTCAGCGGTATATAAGTAATTTGGTCTTTATATTCATCTTCAAAAGATGCCCCAGCAATAGCAATTAAATCCTCAATGATTCGACCTATACTCATGTTTGGACGCAGCACCAAAATGCCTGGTATGTGACGACCTTCAGCGAGATGATCGACTAGATGTACAGGCATAGAAGTGCGGTTATTGGTGACAAGTATGTATCCGTTTTCCTCACACCAGCATAAAATTTCTGGATCTTTCGTACTTTTTGGTGGAACGTCTGAGTCACCAACCGCGCAAACTATTAAATCTGGCTGCTGAAGCTGTAGTTGCTCTTTATACAGAGGCGACATATTTTCATCAATCAAGTACTTAATTGTCATGATTGATGTTACTCTGTTTGTTTAGCTGCTTTTTGCTTCTCTTTCCACTCAAGGACTTTTGCCACAAAAGCTGGAGGATTTTTATCAAATTCTGCTTGAGCTTTTTCGCAGTAATCTAACCAATCTTGGAAATATTGTCCAACGGTTTCTTTATTGGCAAGATAGTACAAAATTGTGGCATACACTTGTTCCAGAGTTACTGTGCGGAAGTTTTGCTCTATTTCTTCTGGGGTTTTGTTGTTATGAATGTATTCGTACAGAATATGCTCGATACCGACGCGGGTTCCTTTGACGCGGATATCGTCAGGTCTTTGAAAGTCAAAATAATCTTCTAGTACTTGCATGGTTATTCCTCTAGTTCTACTTCTAGGAGTTTTACAGACTCGCATTGGGAGTTTTAATCACAACAGGTTTATTCAGCTTGGTATGCAAAGCTTTGTAAGTAATCCCGAAACCGCGCTGTTCCAGAATTTTCTCGATAATATAGTTACCATTCTGTAACCTTTGTCTTGCTGCCCAAACCATGTCGCGCTTTCCAGACACCTGGGTTGATTATGACACAAGTATGGTGGGGTGGGTATCTTGAGCAGGTTTTGTGGGGTGGGCATCTTGCCCGCCCCACAAATGGCAGGCAAGATGCCTACCCCACAAGAATTTATCTTGCTGCAATCAGGCTGCACTCCATTCCTCTGTTGGCATTTTAACTAACCTGCTTTAGGCACAACTTCATGTTTAACAGGCAGTATATTTTCCAGATTTACTTTTAACGAAGCATCCATAATTTCAATGCCGACAATCTTGTTGTCTTCCCCAATATCTAGAACAATATCCTCGGAAAGACGCTGATTAATTACCTGCTGCTTTCGATTATCTAAACGCAGGTAAAGTAAATCTGATTTGCTGTCATAGAAAATCTGCAGATCGCAATTTTAGATAAAAAACTTATATGTATGCGTTTCAATTTTAATTTACATTGACTAATATTACTCCTTTCCTGCCCAAAAAATACCTATTTAACGAACCACAGAGGCACAGAGAACACAGAGAGAAGAGGAAAGAAGAGATAGGTAATCTTCTTAATTTTGGCACAGAAACCGGATACCGCTATGGGGTAAGGGCAGGCAAGATGCCTACCCCACAAGAAGTTATGTTGTATACTCGGCGTTAATTTTCACGTAGTCGTAGCTCAAATCGCAGCCCCAAGCTTTACCAGAACCAGAACCGTTGCCGATACTTACTGAAATTAAAACGGTATCTTCTTTTAAGTAAGCACCTGCTGCGGCTGTTTTCAAATAATTACTCGCCGCCTTTCGATCGAAGGGCAAAGGTTGACCGTTTTCCATTAATAAGAAATCGCCCAATTGAATTCGCAAATCTTGTTGGTCGAAATGCACGCCCGCCCTTCCTGCTGCTGCTGCAATTCGTCCCCAATTCGGATCGCGTCCAAATACGGCTGATTTTGCTAATGAGGATCCGGCAATTGTTCGGGCAACTTTGCGCGCGTCTTCGTCTGTATGTGCGCCACTTACTTGCACTTCTATTAAACAAGTTGCGCCTTCGCCGTCGCGGGCGATCGCTTTCGCCAAATACTGGCATACTTCGGTTAGCATCGCCTCCAATTTCTCCGCATCCGCCCCCATTTCGGTAATCGCTGGGGTGCGAGATTGACCGTTTGCCAATGCCATCAAAGTATCGTTGGTACTCGTATCCCCATCAACGGTAATTTGATTGAAGCTTTTATCCGCCGCCCGACTTAACATTTCCTGCCACAGGGAAGTAGAAACCGCTGCATCGCAAGTTACAAATGACAACATCGTCGCCATATTCGGATGAATCATCCCAGAACCTTTGGCAATACCGCCCATTCGTACCGGACGCCCGTCTATCATCGTTTCTAGGGCAATCGATTTGGGGACTAAATCTGTTGTAATAATCGCCCCTGCTGCTGCATCGCCCCCCGTTTCCGACGCCGCTGCGACTAATTTGGGAATACCTGCCCGCAGGGCATCCATTTTAATTCGCTGTCCGATGACGCCGGTAGACGCCAATAAGATTGATTCTGGGTCAATATTTAGCGCTTCACCCAATAATTGGGCGCTTTCTAACGCATCCGCCCACCCTTGATCTCCGGTGGCGGCGTTTGCTTGTCCAGCATTGCACAGGATGGCGCGGGCGCTGTGCTTTGCTTGCAGGCGCTGGCGACAGTAGTCAATCGGGGCGGCGCGCACAACTGAGGTGGTGAAGACTCCCGCTGCGATTGCTTCCACATCCGACACAATTAACGCTAAATCCGGCAATCCCGAAGGTTTCAATCCTGCCGTAATTCCCGCCGCCCGATACCCGCGAGGTGCCGTCACGCTACCGCTAATTACCTGCCAGTCTGCCATCGTTTTTCCCTACAACCTTTAGCAGGCAGATTATACCAATTGGTAATTGGTAATTGGTAATTGGTCAGGACTTGTGCATCGATCCCCCAATGCCTTGGGGGGAAACAACGATCCCCGCCTGCCCCCAATGCCTTGGGGGGAAACAACGATCCCCGCCTGCCCCCAATGCCTTGGGGGGAAACAACGATCCCCCCTGCCCCCAATGCCTTGGGGGGAAACAACGATCCCCGCCTGCCCCCAATGCCTTGGGGGGAAACAACGATCCCCGCCTGCCCCCAATGCCTTGGGGGGAAACAACGATCCCCGCCTGCCCCCCGCAAGGGGGGATTCTAACCTATTAGCAATTAGCCATTAGCAATTAGCCATCACCCAATAGCCAAAAAAAAAAGGGGAGTCGCTTGGACGACTCTCCTGATCATCAGGGTGCATCTACTTAACAAAATATAGCACCTTGGGTATGAGGGGTGTCACCCCCTATCTAAAAAGTTTTCATGAACAAACTATTAAGTTATGATGAAAATTGATGAAATAAGTATTTATACATAAAAATTGGTAGGGAGAAGTACCATCCGCTCTCCCTACCACCATATACGCCGATCCGAATAGGGGATCGACATGATATTCTTGTCCTGGGTTAACCGTTGAGCTTTTGAGCCAACAACTGGTTAGTTAACTTGGGATCGGCTCTTCCTTCGGTTTTCTTCATCACCTGTCCGACGAAGAAGCCCAAAAGCTTGGTTTTACCGTTACGGTACTGTTCCAGTTCTTTGGGATTGGCTGCGATAATTTCATCGATGATGGGTTCTAGCGCCGAAGAGTCAATCGGACGCGGTAGCTTATCGATTGAAATATCGCCGGAAAGCAACTTCGGCAGAGACTCTTTGACAATTTTGCCGGTGAGTTCTCCCGTTTCAATCAGGGAAACTAGCTCAGCTAAACTGGAAGGTTTAAAGGCCAAATCCGCGATACTGAGTTTGTTGGCATTGAGATATGCCGCGATATCGCCCATCACCCAGTTAGCCGCTTGCTTGGAATTTGCACCTCCGGTAACGGTGGCTTCAAAATATTCTGCCACCGAGCGATCGTCGGTCAATACCCGCGCATCGTAAGCGGAAAGTCCCAATTCGCTTTCGTACCGATGGCGCTTTTGCGCTGGAAGTTCTGGCAGTTCCGACTTCCATTGTTGGAGCGTTTCGGCAGATACTTGAATTGGCGTTAAGTCGGGTTCGGGGAAATAGCGGTAATCGCTAGAACCTTCCTTACTCCGCATACTTACAGTGCGTTGGCTACCTTCTTCCCAGAGTCGGGTTTCTTGGACGATTCTTTCTCCTGCTTCAATCGCTTCAATTTGGCGCTCGATTTCGTATTCAATTGCTTTTTGGATGGCAGAGAAGGAGTTCATGTTTTTGATTTCTACCTTCGTGCCAAATTCCTTTTGTCCTACCGGGCGCACGGAGATATTCACGTCGCAGCGGAGGGAACCTTCTTGCATGTTGCCATCGCTGACGCCGAGATAGCGCATAATTCGCCGCAATTCTTGGGCATATTCGGCAGCTTCAGTCCCGGAGCGGATATCGGGTTCGGATACAATTTCCACCAGAGGTACGCCCGTGCGGTTGTAGTCTACCAGGGAGTGAGTGGATCCGGCTAGGCGATCGCTTCCCGCATGTACGAGTTTCCCCGCATCTTCTTCCATATGCAGGCGAGTAATGCCAATCCGCTTGCGAATCGGATTGCCATTTTCATCCACTAACTCTATTTCCAGCCATCCATGCTGAGCAATCGGCAAGTCGTACTGGGAAATTTGATAGTTTTTCGGCAAATCCGGGTAAAAATATTGTTTCCGGTCGAATTTGCTGTATGGTGCAATTTCGCAATTCAGGGCTAAACCCGCTTTAACGGCATACTCTAGCACCTTTTGATTGAGTACCGGCAACACCCCAGGCATTCCCATACAGATGGGACAGACATTGGTGTTGGGGGGCGAATCGAATTCTGTGGAACAGTTACAGAATATTTTGGTAGCGGTACTGAGTTGACAGTGGGTTTCTAAACCGATGACGGCTTCGTATTGGGTTTTAACCGGAGCGGCTGTAGTCATAATGCTTAATGATAGCATCCGAAGCTTGGATTATATCTTACGGGCAGGGAGAGTCAGGGCTGCACGAGGGTTTTTTCGGACATAAAATCCTAAATGATTGGCAACGGGACGCTCGCGCATCGGTAACTTAGTATGAATCGGTGCATTTAATCCACGGATGCCTTTGCGATCGCTCACAACCATTGTAGTAGAACCGCCCCCATCTAAATTTAGCGCCGTCTCAGCACCCAAATTGACTATTATCTCGCTCAGTTCTGCTAAAGTTACCCCTTCGCTGTAATGGGGTTGCTTCCCATCTACCGCAATTAGCCATAATTTTTTGCCGACCGCCACTGCCACGCGCCCATACGGTTTTTCCCCATCACTCGCATCTGATTTTACTGTCTTGCCCCCACTTACCAACATATCAATCCCTGCTACAGCTTGAAGCGTACCATCAGGACAACGCCCACTTTCAACAATTTGGGCGCGATTGTTAGTATCAAAGCATAATACAGGCCACCCCGCTCTGGGGGGAGAGTAGACAAATCCCTGGGAAATTGCTTGTCCTATTACGTTAGTTTTATCTCCACTATGGGGATAAAAATCCCAGGGGTGTTCTTCGCGAAAAGGGCCAAAATAATTGGCATTGATCGCCAGTTGCAATTTGAATTCTTTGACCAATTCAGAAGTAGTCCTAGCCCTACTTTCTCCGTATTGTGGCATTGGTTTTCCCGGCGTTACCAAAACCCCAATTCCCGTTGCATTCAAGTCAATACTGACGATGTGAAGCATATAATGCCTTGGCGTCGATCTCTCCTTGATAGATAATTCCCTGAAATAAAGTTGTTTTTAAATCGTTGCGGGGTGGACGAAGTAAGTAGAGATACCCATAAAATAGGAAGGGTAATATTAACAGTTCAAAAACTAATGCAGCTAGCCAACGTTTTGTGGAATGGGTCATGGGTAATTGGTAATTGGTAATTGTGTAGGGGCGGGTTTTACCAACAGGACTTATTACACACTACGAGCTTAGAAACCGGGTTTCTTGCTGCGAACGCGAGTGCGGAAGGGAGGCATATCTTTAGTTGGCAAGCGACGATTTTTCAGAGAAACCCGGAATATGAGCCTAAGTCCTGACCAAATATCTATACCAATTAATTTTAACCCGCCCCGGTTAGCCTGGTTAAAATTAATTTGGCGCATTTATCTAAGTTATCTGTGACATGGAGATTATGACTAGCGCTCGCTCGTACAATTTTACCAATAAAGACTTGCGAAACCGCTCGTTTAAAAGCCGCAACCTCAAAGGGGCAAACTTCAGCAAAGCGGATATTCGCGGGTGCGATTTCAGTTATGCAATACTTGCAGGAGCCAATTTTGAGCGCGTGCGGACTGGAATGACTTTTAAACGGGTGATACTTGGGGGAATAATTGCTCTTTTCACCATCATTTTAACCGCTAATGCTGTGATTCGCACCGTATTTCCTAGTCTGGGAGAACCTGTAGGAGGAAAAAATTGGTCATACATCGTCGCTTTGATAGTAAGCTTGGGTATTTCTGGAGCAGGTTCGGGGATAATCAATGTCATTACAACCCAGTTTTCCAAATTAACTTTTGTATTCTCGGCAACTGCATCCGCTGCTTTTATTGGGTTTGTTTATGCCGGATTGGCTGCCGATAAAAATCCCCAAATAGCAATATTAGGTGCAACAATCTGCGGATTATTGATGGCATTTTCCAGAGGGAGGTTTCCCACTCGAATTGTAGCCGTTGCAGTTGCAAGCGCAGGTGCGGTAACGGGATATGGATTAGCCTTTTGGCTATGGGCAGTTGCGCTTTCTTACCTAACCGGAAAACAATTAGTTTGGGGAATTGGCTTGACTATGCTCTCGCTAACTTACTTGGCGTTGACATTTAACTCGCTGGTTTTAACTTTCAAAGGCATCAAAAAATATGCGGTAACGTCTTTTATCAATGCCGATTTAACCAATGCTGTCTTTGACTCTGCCATATTGAAAAATACAGATTTGTCGGGTACAATGGGGATCAAAGACAACATATAGGTGCAATTTCAGCGGGGATTTTAACTATCTAGCATCCGGATGAGCCGAAGATTTATTAAGATGCCAACGTTCGGCTACCCAATAAAAAAATAAGATGCCGACGAAATTAGCCGCTAAGTCAGTTAAGTCGAAACTTCTATTAGGTGAAAGTCGCTGAAGCAGTTCATCTACAATCGAACAAATTACAACTAAACTTGGAGCCAATGGCAGGGAAAAATTTAAACAGTTAATCCGCCGCTTGTTAAGTGCTAGATGACTGAAGAAAGCAGCCAATCCTACTAAAACAAAATGCCCTATTGTATCGTAAAATGGAAGAGTTGACGATTTGACTGGGAGAATTTTTAAATAAGCCGAAGCAGAAATGGTCATCAAGATACCAAAGTAAAACCAAAAAGCAAACACCCAGCCTTTGTTGGAAGATTTCATCTGGTAATTCCTCAATTTTAGTCCAAACGACTGCTACAGGCGAGCTAAATAAACCTTTTCGCCTGCTGTCCGAAGTAGGGGCACGGCGGGCGACCAATATTGTTAATGAATGCAAAAATGGTTGATGCCGTGCCCCTACTACTACAAATCCAACTTGGCGCATTTCTGATAACACGAGCAAGTTTTCCGCCAAGGCGAAAGGGGACAGTAGGGGTACGGCATAGATAAATGTTTTGAATCGGGGCAAAATATTTAATGCCGTGCCCCTACAATGTTATTTTCTGAAACAATCTGGGAAATATAAAATTAGTTACCAGAAATTGTCGTTTAGCTAAGGTCAACTTACAAGCAATGCACAAGCGCGTATTCACTTTTGTCCTGCTATTTCTGCTATTCTTTGGACTAGCGATTGGCAACAAGCTCGTATCTAACCCCACAAAGGGCTTCGCAACTGCTGCGCTACCTACTACAGATTCCATGCTTCAACTGTTGTTGAATCAAAATTTTAATTTAGAAACAAATAAATGGGTTGAACTCACTTCCAACCCACTCGCCAACCTAGATTTTAACCAAGAAATTGACAAAGCGATCGCTCCGTCACTATTACCCGATAGTTTATCTGATATTTTATCTAAGGGGTAGCGAGCTATCTCAAAAGTAGGGTGGGTTAGCGCACCCTACTTTTGCTAAATATTTAGTTTAAAATGTCATCTAAGAATCTGGGATTTTCTTATTTTCTTCCCAGCAGCAAATAAGTCGTCATTTCTCCCTTACCTTTTACCTGAATAACGCCTCGCTTCTCCAACTTAAACTTATCTTTTAACCGCTCATAAGTGGCAGCAGTAACTTGAATGCATCCAGGAAGGCCGTGTGATTCCATGCGACTGGCAATATTAACCGTATCGCCCCATAAATCGTAAATAAACTTTTTGATGCCAATCACCCCCGCGACGACTGGACCAGTGCTGATACCGATCCTCATGGTAAATTCAGAATTTTTCTCCTGATTAAATAGGCTAATTGCCTCTTGCATATCCAGCGCCATTTGGGCAACAGATTCAACGTGATCTTCTCTATGCACGGGAATTCCACCCACCACCATATAGGCATCGCCAATCGTCTTAATTTTCTCTAAACCATGCTGTTCAGCCAGCCGATCGAAGGCTGAAAATATCTGATTGAGCAAGCTGACCAGTTCTACCGGAGATGTATGACTAGCCATTGCGGTAAAGCCAACAATATCGGCAAATAAAACAGTTGCCTCGGCGAAGCTGTCAGCGATAGTGCTTTGCTTGTTTTTCAACCGATCTGCGATTGGGTGGGGTAAGACATTTAGTAGCAATTGGTCGGCTTTTTCTCGTTCTGCTGATAGTTCTTTTAAAAAAGATTCCAATGCTTCTAACATCCAATTAATTGTGCTACCCAGACTCGACAGTTCATCCGCACCAGAAACCGCTACGCGCATTGAAAAATCGCCCGTCGTGCCAATGCTCTTGACTTCATTACTCAGACGCGCCAAGCGGGACAACACCAATCTCCTTAACAACAATAAAGTCGCAACGGTAAATACAAACCCAACCACCAGTAGGGATACGATGAAATAATTCAGGCTGACTCGGCCTTGCTTATAAATATCTCTCGGCAGGTCTACCCGCAATAGCAGCGCCGGCTGATTGTAGATATCTTGCAGCAGCGTGTATCCTCTGATCGTATCAGTTGAACTTGGCTGAACAACAATTGAAGTTTCAGAGGACTGTACCTGGGACGACAAAGCAGCTTTCACAGCAGAAACGTCGCTCGGCAACTTGGGATCGGTTACCTTGTACGCTGTAATATTTAAGCGGGTTAATTGACTCAGACGCTTGATTTCGTCACTGTTTAAGTAGCGTCCCATGATTAAAGTGCCTCGAACAGGGCCTTTTCCTTGACCTGTAAGAATTGGCAATGCCGAAAGCACTAGCGCGCCTTCAGGCAACAGCACAATACCGCTGAAGCGGCTCATATTGTTTGGCTGCTGTCGCAGGTTCATTTTAGATCTCAGGCTGGGCAAAAATCCTGTTGGCACTGGCTTAAACTGGCGTTGTTTGAGATTGAATCCCCGCCCATAAACCAGTTTCCCAGAGGCGTTGAGATACAAAATCAAATTGATATTTAGCGTCTGGAAATCTGCTGGGCGGAGATTGCGTTTAATGTAATCCGGGTTGCCATTTTGGATGAAGCCATAAGTTTCATCCCAAGCCGCCCATTGATAATTTAAGGCATTAAACTCGTTCAGGTAATTAGAGTAGGCGTTTTGAACTCGTTGAACGTTCTGTCGTACCTCTCTTTTTTCCAATTGGGTAAAGCCGTTCACCAAAATCGATGATGTCGTAGCATACAAAACCCCAATTAGACCTGAAAGCGTAATGCCAATCGTAAGCAGTGTTTTTTGATACAGTTTCATTTAAGCTCCCCCAGATGATCCCTATAGGTCATATATCTATAGATTTTCTTTTAACGAACCATGACCATACCTATGACCGATGACCGATGACCTAATCCGGATTAATTGCAAAAATTATTTCCAGGCTGAGTAAAACTAAGTTCGGGCGCTTTTGAGGGCTTGTTTTAACTTAGTCGGATTGCACCCTCCCCCTGGCGCGAGGTTGGGGCGTATGCTGCCACAAACAATCCCATTTTTAACACTTTTTCATTGACTTTTTGCCTAAAACATGATACCAAACTCAACCTATCTGTCTGCGGAATTGACCCCTAAACAAGCACCCCATTACCTAGTATACTAACGCACAAATTTCTGATTTTCTTCCCAGTAGCAAATAAGCGATCATTTCTCGCTTTCCTTTTACCTGAATAACGCCTCTCCGCTCAAATTCATACTGATATTTTAAACGATCATAAGTATCATCGGTAACCTGAATGCATCCGGGAATACCCTGATACTCCATGCGGCTAGCAATATTAACGGTATCGCCCCACAAATCGTAAATAAACTTTTTGAGGCCAATAACTCCTGCGACAACTGGCCCAGTATTGACGCCAATTCGCATATTAAACTTACCATGATTAGCCGCATTGAATTCTTGAATTGCTTTGAGCATATCCAGCGCCATTTCCGCAACGGCTTGGGCGCGTTCGCTTCCAGGAGTGGGAATACCGCCAACCACCATATAAGCGTCGCCAATTGTTTTAATTTTCTCCAATCCATGCTGTTCGGCTAATCGATCAAAAGCCGAAAATATTTGTTTGAGCAAGTTGACTAATTCCACCGGGGGTGTATGAGCAGATAATTTGGTAAAACCAACGATATCGGCGAATAAAACCGTCGCTTCGTTGAAACTATCAGCGATGGTGCGTTCCTCTTTCTTCAAACGATTGGCAATCGGTTGGGGTAAAATGTTAAGCAGCAGTTGTTCGACTTTTTCCCGTTCCGATTTTAAATCTTTTAAAGAAGATTCTAAAGCTGACAACATCCAGTTAATCGTTTTACCTAAACTTGATAATTCATCTGCTCCATTGCTGAACAACCGCATCGATAAGTCATTGGTCGTCCCGATATATTTGACATCTTTACTGAGGCTAGCTAACCGTAACAATCCTAACTTTTCTAACAGCAATAGCGTCGCAAAAACAAAAATTAAGCCAACTCCAAACAAGGATAAAATTAGATAGCGCAGACCCACTAAACCTTGCTTGTAAATAACTCTGGGACTGTCTACTCGCAATAGCACAGCAGGTTTGTTGTAGATATCCCGGAGTAAGGCATAGCCCGACATGGTATCGTTGTTTAGCGGACGGATTATGAACTCCTCGGTACTGAGTAAGCGGTTTGATGCAATATTGAGCAAATTTTCTTGAGAAAGCTCAAATTCAGAACGCGCTTGTTGAAAATCAGTTGGTAAGCGAGGGTTGTTAACCTTGTGGATAGTAATAGATAATTGGTTCAGCGCCTTTAAGCGATTGAGTTCAGCAGTGTTGAGGTAGCGCGCGATCGCTAAACTACCGCGACTAGGTCCTCTACCATTCGTGGTAATAATCGGCTGTGAAGCAACAATCAGCGTACCTTCCGGCACTAGCAGGATACCTCGATAACCGCTGCTTAAATCGGTGCTTTGCAGCCCAAAGTTAGCATCAATCAGCCCTTGTGGCATCGGCATCGCTTTTTGTTGCCTCAGATTCAAGCCTTGGCTGAAAACGACTTGACCGGAAGGACGGCTAAGCAGTACTAAATTCAGCCTGAAATCGAATAACAGCGAGTCGCTGAAATTGGTTTTAATAAAGTTGCCATCGCCATTTTCCATAAACTTGTAAGCATGGTCCCACACACCCCACTGACGCGCCACAACGCTGAGTTGTGCCACCTCTTCTGACAAAGAATCCAGTGCGCGTTTCAATTCCTTTTGAGTCTTTCTGACCTCCAAGTCATAAAGGTAGCTCAGCAGGATCGTAGATAAAGTAGCGTATAGCACCCCAAGTAACCCGATGAGGGTGACGCCAATCAGCAGCAATGTCTTCTGGCGTAAAGTCATAAAAATTTTGGCGTTTTGAGTTTACTATCCCACTAGGAAGCGCTTAAACTTGGTCTGGATCGATGCCTTGGGCGCGCAAAAGTTCCGCCAATTGGGCTACCCGACGCTCAGCTTGGGTAGCTCTGGTTTCAGCTTGGGTAGCTCGTTCTTCTAATTCACCGGAAGTCAGCAAACGCTCACCCGTTTCAGCATCTTCCATCATCAAACTACCATCGCGCAAACTAATCCACAGTCCAATCGTTTCGCACAAAATTCGTCCATCATCGTCGGGAGTTAGCAAGCGATAGCGTTCGTTAATTAACCGATAGCCTAGTATTTCATCTATTTCCTCACCCCGTTGGGTGCGGCGATCGATAATGACATATTCTTGCACCCCCGCTTGTTCGTACTCGATAACTTTTATTTCCCTGTCTTCTTTGCGATAGCGAGGGGATACAACTTCAATAATTAAAGCCGGTTTTACACCTTCATCTGCCACAATAAAACGGGGACGATTTTGCTCTTTGTTCTGCACGCCAAAAACTACACACACATCGGGACAGTGAGGTTTAATATCTTCGTCATCCCAAACAATTATCAGATCCCGAAATACGACAACTGTTGCATCTTTGGCGTAGCGACGTAATAGTATATCTTCAGCGTCTCTACAGATGTTGCTGTGAAATGTGCTAATGGGCAATTGATATCCTTCCTCTGGGTGCAAAAACTCGGCTGATGTCAGCGGTATTTGAGTTTTTTTGGTTGTGCCATCCGGTTGAATTAGGGTTTGAGTCCGCCATCCTCGTTCAGCTAGTTCCTCAGTGAGTTCAGTCTGGATTTTTGGTGGTGGAAGTGAAGATTTCACCATATATTTGTCTACTCCTTGTCTACAGTTCGCCACTAGAAACCCGGTTTTTTTGAAAAAACCGGGTTTCTGTCACAATTTCTAGACTAATTCAACGCTTCAATTAACTGATTTCGAGCCGTTTCTAAGGCTTCTTTTAACTTACTCGAATCCCGTCCTCCTGCTTGGGCTAAATTCGGGCGTCCGCCGCCACCGCCGCCGCAGATTTTGGCAATTCCCCCGACAAATTTGCCAGCTTGCAGCCCTTTTTTATTGACTTCTGGGCTAAAACATGCTACCAAACTCACCTTATCTGGTTCGGGAATTGACCCCAAAACTACCGCAGCGTTACCCAATTTTTGCTGCAATCTTTCTGCGGCGGTTTTGAGAGATTCGGCGTCAACGTCTCCGAGTTGTGCAACGATGATTTTGCTGTCACCGACAAACTCAGCTTGTGCTAGCAATTGGTCGGATTTGGCGATCGCCAATTCCCCCTTGACTGCATCAAGTTGTTTCTGGGTGGATTTTACTTCGTTTTGCAGTTTGGTGATGCGGTCGGGGAGTTCTTCGGGTTGGACTTTAAAGCGATCGCTCAACTCCTTAACCACTTTATCCCGAACGTTGAGATAATCTAATACCGCAGGCCCCGCAACGGCTTCGATTCGCCGCACACCCGACGCCACGCCTGCTTCGGCGACGATTTTAAACACGCCGATTTCCGCAGTATTACTGACGTGAGTCCCGCCGCACAATTCCATAGATACACCGGGGAAGTCTAAGACGCGGACTTCGTCTCCGTATTTTTCCCCAAACATAGCGATCGCGCCTTTCGCCTTAGCTTCTTCGATGGGCAAAATAGAAACATGGGCAGAATGTGCTTCGCCGATCCAAGTATTAACTTGTTCCTCAACTTGTTGCACTTCTTCTGATGTCAAAGGTCGAGGACAGTTAAAATCAAACCGCAAGCGATCGAACGCGACTAAAGAACCTGCTTGAGAGATGGAATCATCGATTATCTTTTTCAGCGCCGCTTGCAACAAGTGAGTCGCGGTATGATTAGCTTGAGCGCGACGACGACAAGAGCGATCGATTTGCGCGGATACTTTATCGCCTACCCTTAAAGTACCGCGTTCGATGCGTCCGAAGTGGACAAAGAAATCGGATTCCTTTTTCACATCTTCGATCCGAATTAGCAGATCGCTACCGGAAATATAGCCGCGATCGCCGATTTGTCCGCCAGATTCGGCATAAAATGGCGTGCGATCCAAAACAATTTGCACGTTTGTTCCGGCGTCTGCTTCTTCTACGGATTTTCCCCCGACCAAAATCGCTTCCACAGCGCTTTGACTCGATGCTTGAGAATATCCCAAAAACTCGGTAACTTTAATTTGTTCGGCTAACTTATCCAGCGAACCTTGCACCGTCAAGTCGATTGTTTCGTGGGCGTCTTTAGCGCGTTCCACCTGCTTTTTCATTTCCGCATCGAACCCGGCATTATCGACGGTGAGGTGATTTTCTTCCGCAATTTCTTGGGTTAGTTCTAAGGGAAACCCGTAAGTATCGTAAAGGGTAAAAGCACTTTCCCCGCTGATTTCCGTTTTGCCTTCCTTCTGAAGCTGTTCGATAATTTCAGCCAGCAGTTTTTCGCCGCGTTCCAAAGTTTTGAGGAAGCGAGATTCTTCCCGTTGCAATTCGGCTTTAATTTGCGCTTCCCTGATGCGGACATTGGGATAGGCGGATTCGGAGAGAGCGATCGCCGTCTCTGCGACTTTAGTAGTAAATTCCCCTTCAATCCCAATTAACCGCCCGTGACGCACCACGCGACGAATCAGGCGGCGCAGTACGTATCCCCGTCCGATATTCGACGCGCGAATTTCATCAGCAATCATGTGAACCACTGCGCGAACGTGGTCGCCAATTACTTTCAGAGATACTTTAATTTTCTCATCTGCTTTGCTGTAATCGATGCCAGCAATTTCCGCCGCCGTTTTAATAATCGGGAAAATTAAATCGGTTTCGTAGTTGTTGGGAACCTGTTGCAAAATTTGCGCCATCCGTTCCAAACCCATCCCCGTATCGATATTCTGACTTGCTAACAAGGTTAAATTCCCATCTGCATCCCGGTTATATTGCATGAATACCAGGTTGTAGAACTCGATAAAACGGGAATCGTCGTTTAAATCGATATTTTCATCTCCGCGTTCCGGGTGAAAATCATAGTATATTTCCGAACAAGGGCCGCAAGGACCAGTTGGACCAGATGCCCAAAAATTATCATCTTTACCCATGCGCTTAATGCGCGCTTCCGGGACGCCAATTTTATCGCGCCAAAGGGCAAAAGCTTCGTCATCTTCCTCAAACACGCTGACCACGAGGCGTTGTGGGGGTAAACCAAAGACTTGGGTGGAGAGTTCCCAACCCCATGCAATCGCTTGTTCTTTAAAATAATCCCCAAAGCTGAAGTTCCCCAGCATCTCGAAAAAGGTGTGGTGTCTGGCGGTGCGTCCCACATTCTCGATATCGTTAGTCCGGACGCACTTTTGGGACGTAGTAGCGCGGGGGAATTGGGGCGCGCGCTGTCCCAAGAATATAGGTTTAAACGGTAGCATCCCAGCGATCGTCAGCAGTACGGTGGGATCTTCTGGCACCAAAGAAGCGCTAGGGAGGACTTGATGTCCCCGCTGGGAGTAAAAATCGAGGAATTTTTGCCGGATTTCGCTACCACTCTCGAACTGGGGAAAAAAAGACATGGATTTCTATAACAAACTAAGAACTAGAATTTCAACGCTTTATTTATTTTTACATTTTGGTCATCGGTAATGGGTAATTGCTAATGGCTAATTGCTAATGGCGAAGAATTGCTAGCTAATGACCATTTTTTCACTATGCCCCTGGTGCGCCTGGAGTCTCATATGATGTCAGGCAACTCACCCATAATTAAAACTCTCCCCATCCCCGCGTCGGGGCGTCCCCGCGTCTGCCCTATTTTTGCAGTTCGTTAAGACTCATCAAGTTTGATTAATGGGGTAGATCGGGCAGGAATCGTCATGTTAATTTGATATTGGATACCAAAAGAACGGAACTTGAAGGGTCAAGACCCGGTGTCTCCCGTCTGGGACCCAGTTGCAGCTAGAGCATTTTTACCAATGCAATCACTGCGGCGTTTCCATCGAGCGTGACTTAAACGCTGCGATTAAGAAAGGAAAATGCCCCAAAAACCCTTGTAAGTGCGGCAAGCGCGGAATTTACGCCTGTGGACAGGTTAGGAGGAGACTCCCCTGGTAGAAACAGGAAGCTTTCCCTCAAAGGGAGCGAAATGCTTGATTTGAGTAATTTTTGTCTTGCACCAAGGATAAAGATTGTTGTCGGTGGCAAAACGCTCTCCCAGCGAAAGCCGAGCCAAACCTAAGTCTGGTAAAAAACAACTCCTTATAGGCCGTGGTTGTGAAGCTGCAATGCTTGTACACCTTAGTAGTAGACTGTTGATTATTTGTCCTAGTTGACGATTAACCCTTGAAAAATCGAACAACGCATTTTGGTGAGTCTAGCTGCCTTCGGCTAGGCTCACAGTGTTTTTGGGAAAGCTGTTTTTGGGAAAGCGTCACCCTCAACTGGCACAATCGGTTTTTTCGGATCTTTTAAGTTTTAAAAGTAATTAATGATACATAAAACGCGCAAAAAAATCTTCCCTAGCCCGGCAAAATAATCAGGACTTACCCAAAAAAACCGGGTTTCTAGGAACGCCCTTGCGTAAGTCATGTAATTATTATCACCAAGAATGCGATCGCCTTCGCGGAGAGTTTTGCAGAGACATTCCCCACGTCACCGTGTCCTACGATGAAGTTCGCCATTAGCAATTAGCCATTAGCAACTAGCCATTAGCAATATCTATGACCGCGTCATCTGTGGATTGTACTTAGGCAAAAAAACGGTTATTTGTGTAACCTATAACTACTATAAATTTTGCCAATCAGCTTTTAGCTTGCCAAATTATATTTGATAAAGATTGTGTGAATTTATACTGATTATCCGAGAAATCAATCAGACTCGTTGTAGAACCAACAAAAAAAACGTTAAAAAGACAATCGGTGGCTGAACTAAACGCAGAAGATATACTGATAAAACATCGGTCGGGGTGTCTTGTTGCTCTTGTTTGGGTCACCACTTTATGTTCTACTAACCGTGAATGTTATCTCGCCTGACCAGGGTCAAATCGTATACCTTCCCACCCAGCGCCTCACGCCAATGGATGGTTCCATTCTTGTAGTTGGCGGCAATGACTTCCAAGCGACAATTTTAGACCGCCTTCCAACGTTACCAGCTTGTGATGTAGATGTGGCATCCAGCCCGAAAGAGGCACAGCATCTAATTCAAGCACAACAGCCTGACGTGCTGATTTTACAAGCAAGCCTGGTAGGCAATTTGGAGCTTTGTCGGCAGATCAAACAACAGACCAGTCTGGCTTGGATATATTGTATTTTGATCGCCGATCAACCTCAAAACCAGAGCGAAGAAATCGTTCCTGGCTGGAATTGGGAGTTAGCCTATAGAACAGCCGCCCTGGAAGGGGGGGCAGATGCCTTTCTGCTGCTGTCGTTGCAGAAAAGCGAAGATGTACTGTCACTAACCGGGTGGAAGCTGGAAAATCATTTATTGCAAGCGCAAATACGAGCGGGGATCGGGCGGGTGCAAATATACCGCAGCATGATGCGTACCAACGATTTGCTCAGCGCGATCGCACTATCAGATCCCCTGACGGAACTGAGCAACCGGCGAGCCCTAGACTGGGAATTACCCCGGCAAATTCAGAACGCGCGCCACCGCACCACACCTTTAAGCTTGCTGATCTTAGATATAGATTATTTCAAGTCGGTCAACGATACATACGGTCATTTAGTAGGCGATCGGTTGCTAAAGCTGCTCTCGGCACGCCTGCGACACAACCTGCGGTTTCAAGACACGCCTTTTCGCTACGGTGGCGAAGAATTCGTGATAATTCTCAGCAACACCACCCTGGAGGAAGGACAAGCAGTTGCCCATCGCCTCAACAGTCTGATCGGCAAACAACCTTTTGCGATTGACGCCAACTTAGCGCTGCCAGTTACCGTCAGCATCGGCGTCGCCACGCTACAACCAACTGATGACGCCAACGGCATCAGTTTAATCAACCGCGCCGATCAAAATCTACTCAAGGCTAAAACCTCTGGGCGCAACCAAGTCGTTGCCGGAGATTAAATCTTGAGCAGGTGAGCAGGTGAGCAGGGGGGCAGGTGAGCAGGGGGGCAAGAGGAGCATATTCAAAAACTCGGCAATTACCATTACCATTACCAATTAGCCATTAGCCATTAGCCATTAGCCATTAACACTTGCTATTTGACAATATTGCTCGATTATGGTACAACAAGACGCCACATCGTCGCCGCGTTCCATTGCTGCCACGAGGGCTTCGTAGGCAGACCAGTGTGCTTGCAACAGGGTACGCGCTTGCAGGGCAAAAGCGCGTTCTTGCTGGAGATAGGCAGCAGGGGAACGCCCGATCTGAGCTAAAACCGTGCGGAGTTTCTCCCGGTCTTCCGCGCCACCTTCAACGTTGCCGTATACTAAATCTTCGGCAACCGCTCCCGCCATCCAAACAGTGCCGTAACGGTTTAACATCTGTGCCGATAAGATACCTGTTTGGATTTGCGCGGATAATTCCAGGTCGTCAAACGCAACGCCTCCATAGGCTGCACGACCTTGCTTGTAAGCTTCCCAAGCACTCAGTGCGTAACCCGTGACCGGAATGGCTAACAGGTAAGCAACCAGAAAATGTCCGGCTTCGTGGCGGAGTACGCGGGCGCGATGCTTTGGGTCTAAATTTGCCAGCCAATCTAAAAGCAAGGTCGCTCCCTGTCCTTGCCAGGTGAAAGAATCTAACGTAGCCAGTCCCAGAATACCGGCAGTTGCGATCGCCGGAACCGTTAGTGATAAATTAATCAACGGCCCCAGCAACACCGAAAGCGTCATCGCAAAAACAGAAATGGCAATTAAATTCAGGGCAGTCTTGCTCATGTTGGCACAAAAGTAAAAAATCCCAATTCTTTCTTATTATGTGCGCCTCTTCACCCCTTGCCACCGTGCATACCCAAGCGCAAGATAGAATGAATCCAAGCAAAGGTTCTCAACATTTTATTAAGACTCACCAGGAGAACAGCAACGCATGGGCAAAGTAGTCGGCATTGACCTGGGTACAACCAACTCAGTGGTAGCCGTGATGGAGGGTGGCAAGCCGGTTGTCATCGCCAATGCCGAAGGAATGCGGACAACTCCCTCTGTAGTAGCGTTTAGCAAAGAAGGAGAACGCATCGTCGGACAGATGGCGAGGCGACAAGCTGTTCTGAACCCCCAAAATACCTTTTACGCCGTCAAGCGCTTCATCGGTCGCAAGTACGACGAAATCAACCCGGAATTAAGGCGAGTCCCCTACGGCATTCGCAAAGACGAACAAGGCAACCTGAAAATTAAGTGTCCCCGTCTGAATAAAGAATTTGCCACCGAAGAAATTTCGGCAATGGTGCTGCGGAAGTTGGCAGATGAAGCCAGTCGCTATCTAGGGCAGCCAGTGACGGGGGCGGTAATTACAGTTCCGGCTTATTTTAACGATTCTCAGCGACAAGCAACGCGGGATGCAGGCCGCATTGCCGGACTGGAAGTTAAACGGATTTTAAACGAACCGACCGCAGCGGCGTTAGCTTACGGACTCGACCGCAAACAAAATCAAACGATTTTAGTATTCGATCTCGGCGGCGGCACGTTTGACGTATCGATTTTGGATGTGGGAGATGGGGTATTTGAAGTGAAAGCCACTAGCGGCGACACCCAGCTAGGCGGTAATGATTTTGATACAAAAATCGTTGATTGGTTGGCAGATAAATTTCTAGAACAACAAGGAATAGATTTACGGCGGAACCGTCAAGCTTTGCAACGGCTGACCGAAGCCGCAGAAAAAGCCAAAATAGAGCTGTCTGGCGTCAGCAGCACTGAGATTAATTTACCCTTTATCGCAGCTACCGAAGACGGCCCGGTTCACCTAGAATATCGACTGAATCGGTCTGAATTTGAAAGCATGTGCGGCGACTTGGTTAGCCGCCTGCGCCGCCCTGTAAAAAGAGCGCTGGGCGATGCTAATCTAAGTCCAGATCAAATTGATGAGGTCGTGTTGGTTGGCGGCTCAACCCGAATGCCAATGGTGCAAGAACTGGTTCGCAGTTTAATTGACATCGAGCCGAATCAAAATATTAACGCAGATGAAGTCGTCGCAGTGGGAGCAGCAATTCAGGCAGGCATTTTAGGGGGCGAACTCAAAGATGTCCTGCTGTTGGATGTTACACCCTTGTCCCTGGGTCTGGAAACCATCGGCGGCGTGATGAAAAAATTGATTCCCCGCAATACTACAATCCCGGTGCGGCGTTCGGATACCTTTTCCACCGCAGAAAACAATCAAACTCTGGTGGAAATTCACGTCCTCCAGGGAGAACGGGAAATGGCGAAGGATAATAAATCTTTGGGACGGGTGAAGCTGCTGGGCATTCCCCCCGCACCGCGAGGCATCCCCCAGATTCAGGTAGCGTTTGATATCGATGCCAACGGCATTTTACAAGTAACCGCGCAAGATAGAAGTACGGGCAGGGAACAAACTATCACGATCCAAGGCGCTTCTACCTTGAGCGAGGAAGAAGTTAGCAGGATGCTGCGAGATGCGGAACAATATGCCGCACAAGACCGACTGACAAGAGAACGCATAGATAAGCGTAACCGTTCGGAATCGTTGATTTCCCAGGCAGAACGGCAATTGAGAGAAGTAACGCTTGATTATGGCTCCCAGTTTTCCAGCAGTTACCGCTACCGCATCGAAAGCGCGATTCGGGAGTTGCGGGACAGTTTGGCTAAAAACGACGACAGGGGTATTGACAGATCCCAGTCAGACTTGCAAGATGCGATCGCAGACTTGAATCGCGAAATCCGCGAACGCTTCACCGAGGAAGACGACGACTTTTTTGGCTCAATTCGTCGCGTCTTCGCTGGAGATGATGACGACGAAGACTACCGGGAAGACTCGCGCCCCTATTACAATAATCGCGAAGACTCCCGCTCCTATTACAACAATCGCGAAGACTCCCGCCTCTACGGACGCGATCGCTCTGAGTCCCGCCCCTATTACGATACCGGGTCAAGTCGTCGCCAGACTTCCGACAGCATCGGGTCAAGTCGCTCGCGCAAAAATTACCAAAACGATGATTGGGATGATGATGATGATGAATGGTTCTAATTGGTCATTGGTAATTGGTCATTGCTAATTGGTAGTTGAATCAGAGGGGTGACGCATTTCGGTATCAAGTCTTTTTACCGGAATGCCTCTCCCTTACAGTAGTAGGTAATAGAAAACCCATTACCCATTACCCATTACCCATTACCCATTACCCATTACCCATTACCACCCACTAATGACTAAGACAATGCAAAACTATCGGGACTACTACGCAATTCTGGGTGTTGATCGAGATGCTCCGGCAGAAGAAATTAAAAAAGTTTATCGGCGTTTAGCTAGGCAATATCACCCCGATATGAATCAGGGTGATAAAGAAGCTGAGGAAAAATTTAAAGATATTAGCGAAGCATATGCAGTCCTCTCTGACGCCGATAAGCGGGCAGAGTACGACCAATACAGCCGCTATTGGCACAAAAAAGGCTTCCCAGGCAAAGCTACGCGCCCCGCTAAACCCTGGGAAAATGGCAAAGAGCGATCTGGGGACAAATTCGATTACGGTCAGTTTGAAGACTTTGAGAGCTTTCTCGACCAACTGTTGGGACGGCGTAAAGAAAGCCGCGTCGCCACCCCAGCTGATTTCAATTCCCGCGCATCGGTATCAACAGCCGATCCGTTCCGTCCCGGTACAACTAAAGTAGCTTATACTGTATCCCCGCGTCCCGCCCGCAAAGATATTGAAGCGCGACTAACGATACCCCTAGAAAAAGCTTATGTGGGAGGAGCGCAACGCATTCGCTTGGAAGATGGGCGATCGATTGAAGTTAACATGCCTCCCGGTATGGTAAGCGATCAGCGCATCCGCCTGCGCGGTCAAGGGATTGAAGGCGGCGACCTATTCCTGAAAATTACAGTTGAACCGCATCCGTTCTTTAAGATAGAAGGTGCGGATATTGTTTGTTCTGTCCCGGTGACTCCCAGCGAAGCTGTTTTGGGCGGACAAATTGAAGTCCCCACCCTCGATGGACGAGTCAAAATGTCGGTTCCGCCTGGAGTGAAGTCGGGTCAGCGTTTGCGACTGGCAAATAAAGGCTATCCTGTTGATGAGGGCGACAAGGGCGATCAGTTAGTGGAAATTCAGATCGTAGTTCCCAGAAATCCCAGTCTGCGGGAGAGGGAACTGTATGAAAAGTTGCGGCAAATTGAAACATTTAATCCCAGGACTGACTTACCTGTTTAGGTTTGAGTCAGGGGAATTGCGATCGCCAACTCGGTACCTTGTCCCGGTTGTGAAGCACAAGACAGCGTTCCGCCGTGCTTCTCCGTTATAATTTGGTAGCAAATCGAAAGCCCCATACCCGTTCCTTTACCCACGGGTTTAGTTGTAAAAAAGGGGTCAAATATCTTTTGTTTAATATCTTCAGCCATTCCCATTCCGTTATCGGTAATGCTAATGGCTATGCTTTTGCTCTCCACAACTTCGGTACGAATTGCAATCGAAGGTGTGGATATTTTCTGCATATCAATCGCTTCCTCTAAAGCATCAATTGCATTGTTGAGGATATTCATAAACACTTGGTTAAGTTGTCCGGGGTAGCATTCCACTAGCGGTAAATTGCCGTATTTTTTAATAATTTCAATGTTAGGGCGATTAGAGAAAGCCTTTAATCTATGTGACAAAATCATCAAAGTGCTATCAATTCCCTCGTGAATATCTACAGATTTGATTTCAGCTTCATCGGTGCGGGAGAAGATTCGCAAAGACTGCACAATTTGTCGAATGCGATCCGTTCCAAGTTTCATCGAGTCTAGTATTTTAGGCAGATCTTCGAGTAAGAAATCTATGTCAATTGCCTCTAATTCAGCCTGCACCTGAGACACGGGATTAGGATAGTACTGTTGATAGCGTTGCAGCAGTCTCAACAAGTCTTGGATATATTCCTCTGCATGGGTAATGTTGCCGTAAATAAAGTTAACTGGATTGTTAATTTCGTGTGCCACCCCTGCCACCAGTTGACCCAAGCTAGACATTTTCTCATTTTGAATTAGCTGGGTTTGGGCTTTTTTTAACTCTTTTAGCGTTTGCTGAAGCTGCTTTTGAATCTGCTTGCGTTCTGCGACTTCATTAATTAACTGAACTCGCGCGTTTCTGAGTGCCAAATGCACGTTAACCCGCGCTAAAACTTCGCTGAAATGGAATGGTTTGGTAATGTAATCTACCGCTCCAATTTGCAACCCTTTTACCTTATGTTCTGTATCGGCGAGGGCAGTCATAAAAATGACTGGGATATCTTTTGCCTTCGGATCTGCTTTCAAACGGCGGCAGGTTTCAAACCCATCAATTCCAGGCATCATCACATCTAACAAAATCAAGTCTGGCTGAATCAATGCAATTTTTTCTATTGCTGCTTCACCGCTTTTAACAACTGAAACTTTGAAGCCAGATTGGTGTAAAAACTCAAATAACACCCGGATGTTGTTAGGGTTGTCATCGACAATTAGAATCGTGTTTTTTTGAGCGTCTACCATAGGTTAGTTGCTGGCAAGATAGGGTTCTAATAATTCTGCTATCGCTTCTACGTCAAACTCGTCAGCTCTTGCCAATAACTTATCGGCAATAGCTTTATATTTAGAGTCTAATTGCTTGATGCGTTTTGCTTCTGCCTCAACCAAATTTACGTCGCACCTCACAGCGGCTTGATACAGTTTAACAAGTTCTTCGCCGGGAGGAAACAGGATTTCACTGGTTAAATCTGCGGCTGATTTTTCCTTGATTGAATAGTCAGTTTCAGTTTGATAAATCCAGGTCAACTGCAAGTGTTGTTGTAATTGCCCTAGTAACTGTGCGACTTGGATAGGTTTGGGAAGAAAATCATTACAACCTGCTGCCAAAGCTTGTTGCTGGTGGTAGTCAAACACGCTTGCAGAGGAAGCAACGATCGCTACATTTTGCAGATTTGGCGACTCTCTTATATGCTGGGTCATCGTTAACCCATCCATCACTGGCATTCTCAAATCGGTGATAATTAAATCCGGCTGAATTTCTCTGGCTTTATCTAACCCTTCTTGACCGTTATTAGCTGCAAAAACTTCAAACCCCAGGGGGAAAAGTAAATTAACCACAACCGAGCGATTTTCCCAATGGTCATCGACAATTAAGATTTTGCGTTTTTTGCCTTCAAATCCAATAATGCTGCTGGGTTGCTCAATTCTTTTATAATTTCTTTCTAGGTTTAACGCTGGGGGTAATTCTACCTCAAACCAGAAAATGCTTCCCTTTTCTGGTTGACTTTTTACAAAGATTGTGCTGGACATTAAAGATACAATTTTTTGACTGATGGCTAATCCCAATCCAGTGCCTTCCATCCGCTTTTCTGTGTTGCCAACCTGCTCGAAAGGTAAGAAAATTTTATCGAGTTGTTCCTCGCTTATGCCAACGCCAGTGTCTTCGATTTGAAAGCGAATAAGGGGATGGCAGATTGCAGATGGCAGATGGCAGATTTTAGATTCACTTGAACCAGGATTTATTACTTCGATTTTGAAGGTTACTTTTCCTTGGTTGGTGAATTTAATGGCGTTGCCTAAGAGGTTAATTAAAACTTGACGCAGGCGTTTTTCATCGGCATGTATGGCAGAGGGCAGTTGAGGGGATGGTTGATAGTTGAATTCAATTTCTTTTTGCTCGGCTTTGAGGCGGCAAATTTCTGCTACCCCGTCAAGAAAGGAGGAAAAATGGAAATATTTGGGGTAAAGTTCCATTTTCCGGGCTTCAATTTTAGACAGGTCTAGGATATCGTTAATTAGCGTGAGCAGGTGGGAACCGCACTGGTAAATAATGTCGATGCCTTTGCGTTCTTTTTGGCTAAAATTTTGGGAGTTTTGCAGAATTTGGGCGTACCCAAGGATACCGTTAAGGGGGGTACGCAGTTCGTGACTCATGTTGGCTAGGAATTCGCTTTTGGCTTGGTTTGCTTGGTCGGCGATAAGTTTAGCTTGTCTTAGTTCGGCGGTGCGTTCTTCGACGCGGAGTTCTAATTCATTTTTGGAGTTTCTCAGTTTGGCTTGAGCTATTCTATTATCTTCAATTGCGGCGCATAAAATATAGGTGGTTAAGGCAACAACGCTGATAAACGATTGCAAAAGTAACAAAGATTCTTTGATTGACTGACGGTAGAACGATCCGAAACCGTGGGAAGTGCCATAAATTGCAATCGCACTCACCACCACCACCATTAAAGTCGATAAGGGCGCCCCAAACCGAAACGCC
The DNA here is from genome assembly GCF_041929235.1 of Microseira sp. BLCC-F43. Classification (NCBI taxonomy): domain Bacteria; kingdom Bacillati; phylum Cyanobacteriota; class Cyanophyceae; order Aerosakkonematales; family Aerosakkonemataceae; genus Microseira; species Microseira sp. BLCC-F43. The sequence continues at coordinate 126,006 of NZ_JBHFNP010000022.1, read as the reverse complement.
GACCAGATCAGCAGGGCAATGATGATATACTCCAAGGGATAGCCGCCCCAAAACGCAATTCGACAGATGGCGATCGCGCATAACACCAGCAGTAACAACTCGTTAAACTTTCCCCAGCTATATCTTTTTTGCCCTCTTGATGGCGAAAACCACGCCAGTATCGCTGGGGTGACGATCAGTTGACCGGCATAGGTGGCAGTGTACCAACCCCACCAATTGTCACCATATTCTGCCCAAGCCATTTTACCCACCAAACACAAGCTAGTAATGCAAAGCGTGGTACTAACCACCAAACTCGGCATCAGGAGGACAACGAATTGGAAAACATCTCCAGTTTTCTCCAGGATAGGGCGGCGAAGGGTAAAGCGATTAATCAGAAAACCAGCTACTAGCGGGTCGATCAGAGCAATCAAAGCTTGGCTAGTGCCGAACAATATATTATTTTGATAAAAAATTAAGTGATTGGCAATCAGTTCGCTCACCAGGATAGCAGGCCAGATGCGATATCCCAACAGCAGCACTGCCGCCAAATATACAGCTGTTGAAGGCCAAATAGCGGTCGTACCATCCTGGAAGTACAGATCTCGGCATAAAATAGCAAGGCTGTAGTGAATCCCAGGTAAAATTAATAACGCTATCAGTACCGTTCCATCTAGAACGAATCTGGATTTTCGGGCGATTTGACTGATTTGCATGGTTGGTACTTTACCCCCAGTATGGCATTGGGCAGTTTACCCTTGTATTTAAAGGATTCCCGCCAAAATTATGCAGCAAACACCGCAACGCAATCAAATCTCGCTCAAACTTTGAGCGAGAAAGCTTGCTGGACAAACAACTTTTGACTGATAATGACAAAGACTAAGTACGTGCGGCAAGCGCGGAATTTACGCCTGTGGACAGGTTAGGATCCGACTCAGAGCCGCAGTTGCAGGAAGCAAACCTCAAAGCGCGCGAAATGCTCGCTTTGAGTAAGTTTTGTCTTGCACCGCCATGATCCATTAGCCATTAGCCAGATCGCCAATGCCAGCAACAACTGATTTTTTCCAAGCTTCCCAGTGGGCGGGTATCCTGACTTTAGTCGGCGCTGCCATCACCCTGATGGGATTTATTTTAAAATGGGGTATCCGCTTTCGGCTGGTGGGCGCTACCAGTTTTATGGGTGTCCTGACGGCGGGTTTGTTTGCCTTGGGATTGGGATTGTTTACCCGCACGGCGATTCCCGGTGCAGTGCGCTACTCGGTGATTTATGATAATGGGGCGACCCTGGCTGCGATCGCCGTTCCCAATCAAATTACTCAATCCGAATTGGATGCTACCCTCCGCCAAGCTGCCGGTGACTTATTTTCCTACGGTAGAGCGGGTTCTGCCAACGCTCAATTGCTGATTCGGGCGCGTACTATTACCCATCCCAAACCTGGGGTTTCTCAACCACTTTATTTGGGTCAGGTCAAACGCAGTCTCGCCAGTCGCGAAGACCAAAATCTAGATATCGAAATTTATTCGGAAAAGTTGGCTCAAATACCAAAATTTTAGATTTTAGATTTCAGATTGCAGATTTTCAAGTAAAAAATCTGCAATATAAAATCAGAAATCTGCAATTATTCTCAAATCAGAAATCTGCAATCATGTACAATTTCCTGCCAATCGCTTACTTTCAAAATCAATTTGTGAATTTTGAAGACGCTAAAATATCGATCGCTACCCATGCTTTACATTACGGAACAGCAGCGTTTGGCGGATTGCGAGGCATTCCAGAACCGCAAAATAAAGACAATATTTTACTGTTTAGATTAGACCGGCATTGCAAACGATTAAGCGATAGCGCTAGATTGCTGCGGTACGATTTACCAGCGGAAAAAATCGAAGAAATTATAGTAACATGGGTGAAAAAAAATCAGCCGAAAACGTCTTTTTATATTAGACCTTTTGTTTATACGTCGGATTTGGGAATTGCCCCCAGATTGCATAAAATCGAAAAAGACTTTTTTGTGTATGGGTTAGAGTTAGGAGATTATTTAGCGGCAGAAGGGGTGAGTTGTCGCATCAGTTCCTGGTATCGTCAAGAAGACCGCAGTTTACCGCTACGAGGAAAAGTCAGCGGCGCTTACATTACTTCTTCTTTAGCTAAAACTGAAGCGGTAGAATCGGGATTCGATGAAGCAATTTTAATGAATTCCCAAGGGAAAGTCAGCGAAGCTTCGGGAATGAATATCTTTTTGGTGCGAAACGGACAACTGATTACGCCAGGATTCGAACAGGATATCTTAGAAGGAATTACGCGCGATAGTATCCTGACCCTGGCTAAAGATATGGGAATTAAAACGATAGAAAGACCAGTGGATAAATCAGAATTGTACATCGCTGATGAGGTCTTCTTAAGCGGGACGGCGGCAAAAATAACGCCGGTAAAACGGATTGAAGGGTACGAATTCTCTAATAACCGTCCGATTACGGAAAAGCTGCGGGAAAAACTGACAGCGATTACAGAAAACCGCGATCCGAATTACGCTAGTTGGGTTTATTCAATTTCGCTTAAGGATTAGATTGGGTGGGAACGGTGAAAGAGCGGTGAAATAAATTTCACGATGTAGAGACGTTACATGTAACGTCTCTACATCTAAAACCCGTTAAAACGGGTTATGTTATCTCCAAAAATGTTTGTAGTAGGGGCACGGCATTTTAAAACCTTTGGGATAAACCAAAAGTTATTCTATGCCGTGCCCCTACAACCAGAAATTCATTCTAGATAAACCCGCTCGAACCGATACGATAACGATGGGGGGGACTTGATGTGAAATCTTGTTTGGCAAAAAGTCTGTTGTTGTGCAGCTAACATGGTATTGTTATAGTCCCAGTTAAACTTTGTCTAACGTGTCATCTTTAACTGCTACTGGTTCGCTGACTTTGACCGTTGCCCCCGCGCAAGTTGTACGGGGGAACTTGGCATTGGAGAATGTCGATCTTGCCCGCATGGGCAACCGTCCTTTGGTGGTGGGAGGCGATCGGACGCTAGCTGTCGTTCATCCTAGATTACAGCCAGCGATTGCCTGCCAACAACTGTCTGCGGCTTGGGCATCCTACAGTCCAGATTGTAGCGAGGATAGTTTGGCGATGTTGCGATCGCAAATCGAACAGCACCAAGCCGACTTTATTATCGGTGTTGGCGGCGGCAAAGCCCTCGATACCGCTAAATTACTCGCCCATCAGTGCCACCTACCCATCGTCACCATCCCCACTTCTGGCGCTACCTGTGCCGCTTGGACCGCGCTTTCTAACGTCTATTCCCCACAGGGCGCATTCCTCTACGACGTACCCTTAGACCGCTGTCCCGACTTGCTGGTACTCGATTACAGTTTGATTCAAACTGCCCCCCAACGTACCTTAGTCGCTGGAATTGGCGATGCTTTGGCGAAGTGGTACGAAGCATCGGTAAGCAGCGGCACTTCAGAGCAAACTTTGATTATTGCTGCGGTACAACAAGCCAGAATTTTACGAGATATCCTGTTCCAAAAATCCGCAGATGCCCTTAAAGAACCGGGGGGCGAAGTTTGGCGCGAAGTCGTGGATGCAACGGTATTGCTGGCGGGAGTGATTGGCGGATTGGGAGGCGCCCAGTGTCGCACCGTCGCCGCCCACGCGGTTCATAATGGATTAACTCATATCCCCGCCGCCCACGATGCCTTACACGGGGAAAAAGTCGCCTACGGTATCCTCGTGCAACTGCGATTGGAAGAAATGGTGCAGGGCAATCAACTAGCAGCAACTGCCAGACAGCAACTGTTGAAATTTTATGCCGAAATCGGCTTACCTCAAACCTTAGACGATTTGGCACTGGGGAATATTACCTTAAAAGAATTGCGGCAAGCAGCTGAAATTGCCTGCAATCCTAATTCCGATATCCACCGCCTACCGTTTAAAGTCGTACCCGAACAGCTAATGGCAGCAATGGTGTCTACCACAACGCCGATTGAATCCGGGGTGGGGAGACGGGGAGACGGGGAGACGGGGAGACGCGGGGAGGGAAGCAGGCGAGTAGAGGAGCAAGTGAGCGCGTGAGAGATGTAGGGGCGGGTTTTACCCATAAAATTTGGGAAAAACAGACAATTTGACTAAACCCGCCCCGGTTAGCGATTTTGATCGACAATGGTTCAACTAGAACAAAACTTGCCCGCAATAACTTTCCCGTCAAAATTACCAACAGTACTTAGGCAGCCAACTCCAGATATAGTGGAAATGGTGCGTTACTGCGAAGAGAGCACCCTACATATAGAAGTTGCCTAAGTCCTGACCAATTAGCAATTACCAATTACCAATTACCAATTACCCATGTTTCAATCTAAAATCTAAAATCTGAAATCTGAAATATAAAATGGATTGGATTAGTCCCGCTGAGCGACTGCAAGCACTACCGCCTTACGTATTTGCCCGTTTGGACGAATTGAAAGCTCGCGCCCGCGAGCAAGGACTTGATTTAATAGATTTGGGGATGGGCAACCCGGATGGATCGGCACCGGAACCAGTGATCGAGGCAGCGATCGCGGCGCTAAAAAACCCCGCCAATCACGGTTATCCGCCGTTTGAAGGCACCGCTAGCTTCCGCCGCGCTATAACTAATTGGTACAAGCGTCGCTACGAGGTTGAACTCGATCCGGATAGCGAAGCGTTGCCTTTATTGGGTTCTAAAGAAGGTTTAACCCATCTGGCACTTGCTTATATCAACCCAGGGGATGTAATTTTAGTGCCAACTCCTGCCTATCCTCCCCATTTTCGCGGTCCGGCGATCGCTGGCGGCAAGGTTCACAGCTTAATTTTAAAACCGGAAAACGACTGGGTAATCGATTTAGCGGCAATTCCCGACGAAGTTGCCCAACAAGCCAAGATACTCTATTTCAACTATCCCAGCAATCCTACCGCCGCCACCGCCCCCCGCGAATTTTTTGAGGAAATTGTCGCCTTTGCCCGCAAGTATGAAATATTACTCGTTCACGACTTGTGTTACGCAGAATTGGCATTTGATGGTTATCAACCTACCAGCTTGCTAGAAATTCCAGGTGCCAAAGATATTGGCGTGGAATTTCATACGATGTCCAAAACTTACAATATGGCAGGGTGGCGCGTGGGTTTTGTTGTGGGTAACCGCCGCATCGTGCAAGGGTTGCGGACGTTAAAAACTAATTTAGATTACGGTTTATTTGCCGCATTGCAATGCGCGGCGGAAACCGCACTTCAGTTACCCGATAGTTATTTGCAACAGGTGCAACAACGCTATCGCACGCGGCGGGATTTTTTAATTGATGGATTGGCACAACTTGGTTGGAGCATTCCCAAACCCAAGGCTACGATGTATGTATGGGTACCAACGCCTCCCGGTGTCGGATCGACGGATTTTGCTCTGTCGGTTTTGCAGCAGACGGGTGTGGTGGTGACCCCTGGGAATGCCTTTGGCGTTGCCGGTGAGGGGTACGTGCGGGTAAGCTTGATTGCAGAGTGCGATCGCTTAGGCGAAGCTCTCAAACGCTTAAAACAAGCTAATATTCGCTATCAGGCAGAGGCAGGAGTTTTGGGGTAACAATAAAAACAGCGTTGCTCGTTAACATTTCTTAACTCATGGCAAACAACAACCCCTGCCACGAACCTAATGAACGTTGCGTGTTAGTTTGTCAGCACCAAACTTGCTTAAAAAACGGCTCCGCCAAGGTGCTGGAAGCGTTTGGTGCTGTTAAAATTCCGGGAGTGCAGGTAGAAAGCAGCGGTTGTCAGGGTCAGTGCAGTTCTGGCCCTACCGTGCGAATTCTGCCAGAGGAAACTTGGTATTGGCAAGTCAAACCGAATGACGTACCTGTTATCATCGAACAGCATTTGCGCTGTGGAAAACCTGTAGAAGCCAAACTCAACCGGAGAGTTCATCTATCTTGGGAGATGTTTTCTCCTTGAATGGTAATGGGTAATGGGTAATGGGTAATAGGTAATTAGATCGATTGCCAATTTCGGATTCTAGATGGCAGATTGTATTCAATCCCAAATCCCAAATCTAAAATCTAAAATCTAAAATCTGAAATTCCCTATGTCCTATCGGTTTAGCTGGTTTGATAGATTTTGCCTGTGGTATCCTCCAGGGTGGTTGATTTTATTTAACCGCCACTGGCAACATTATCATAGCGACCCCGATGGTTGGACTTGGCTGGAATATCCGCTATTTCTGATTCCCGGTGGTTTTTATGTGGCATTGTTAATCCGTTGGTTGCGCCTTGGTTGTCGTTTACCGCGCCAAGAAACGGCTAAATTCGAGCCAAATTATCAGCAAGCTTTCCGGGAAGAAGTTTTAGCGCCGATTGCCCAATATTATTATCGCGCCGAACTGCAACAAATGGAAAATTTACCCCAAAACGGTCCGTTAATTGTGGCGATGAACCATGCCGGGATGTGTTTTCCCTGGGATTTTATGATATTGGCTTATTTGTTAGGAAAAGCACGAGGATGGGCAACGCAACCCCTAGCTGGAGTATCATTATTTGACCATCCTTGGGTGATTTGGTGGTTACCACCTGGATGGTCGCAGGTTTTGGGTGCAGTCAGGGCAGAAAAAGAGGAATTTGCAGCAGCATTAGCGCAAAAAACCATTTTACTCTACGCCCCAGAAGGTTTGCGCGGACCCGGTAAAGCTTGGCAAAACCGCTATCAACTAGAAACATTTCATCCGAGTTTTATTCGCTTGAGCAATATCTATCAAATTCCTATTTTACCAATTGTTTGCATTGGGAATGAATACTTACATCCTTTCACCGTGCATTTGCGGAAATTGGCTAAAAGATTAAACTTGCCTTTCTTGCCAATTTCCCCTTTAATGATTTTCTTTATCCTATTTCCATCAATGGGAGTTTGGGCAATGAAAACTCGCCTGCGTTACTTTATTCAACCAGACTCAGAAACAGCAGTTGATTTAGATAGCAATCGTTCAAATGATTACGTTCAAGCACAAAGATTGCGAGAAAAGATGCAAAATACAATTAATACCTTGCTAATTGCTAATTGCTAATTGTTAATGGGATTGATTGGCAGCAGGGGTGGGGTTAACGAAATCAGAAATCGGGTTTCTTTGTAGCTATCTTTACTTGCTAAACCATTTTTCACAGAAACCCGGTTTCTTTTCACAGAATGGCTGGTAATATCATGTCCGGTCGATTACCCATAATTAGAAGCCGGGACACGGCATTATTAACGTTATCTGTTTGTCCGAGATATCTCTTTAGCCTTAGTCCCTACGCAACAACGGGGTGAGGCTTTTTTATTATTGGCAATTTAACGGACAATTACCCATTACCCATTACCTATTACCAGCGTCAACCGATGATTTATAATAATACGTAGATTTAAAATCCAGTAATTGAGGAAATGACACAGAATACCCAGGAACCTAGAGAGTACGATGTTGTACTTGGCGGACAAAATATAATCCCCGCGACGGGGGCTGTTTTGGGAGGAATTGCTGGAGTTAAGAGACGCTTTGCGAGTGCGGTTGCGGAACACAGAGTCGCGGCAGTTAAAGAAGCAAAAAAATATGGCAAAGCTGGATTAGAAATAGGGATTAAAGCTTTAGAAGATGAATCGGAATTGGTGCAAAAAACGGCTTATTTACAATTGCGAAGAAGGAAAGAAGAAGAAGTAAAGCAGGCATTGAGCAAAATCAATTATTATCGTTTTTTTGAATGCCTCCGCACCGTTAAAGCTGGGGAACAGATTGCATTAAATTCAACCGGGGATAAAGCAGCATTTTTAGCGAGTAATAGAACGATAAAAGTTGTAGATTTGAACGCGATGGAATTGCTTTACGCGATTCCTAAATATCCCAGGAACCAGCAATCTTTTATTATCAGCGATGATGGGGAAATTTTGGTAAGAAACATCAAAGCTGCTAAGAGTTTTGTGGAAATTTGGGTGGAGGGAGAATTACAGCATACCCTCTACGGACATCAAGGGGAAATTCGAGCGATCGCACTAAGTCATGACTCTAAAACCCTTGCCACTGGCGGCGACGATAGATGTATCAAAATTTGGGATATTACCAGCGGCAAGTTAATTTTAAATATCAGTCCTTTACTGATGTGGGGAACCCATAAAGAAAGCATTATTCGCCTAGCATTTAGCCCAGATGGAAAAACACTTATCAGTAACGATATAAGTCGAACGATTAAGTTATGGAACTGGCAAAATAGAAGCGAACCCCACACGTTAAATATGGTTGGTTATTCGCTTGCTATTAGTCCAGATGGACAAATGCTTGCTGCTGGTTGTTTCAAAGGCACCATTACAATTTTAACACCGGATGGGAAAATAATTCAAACTTTAGATCCACATCCCCACTTGTTACATTACCTATTTCGTTGTAGTGCTTTCAGTCCAGATGGAACAACTCTTGTTATCGGGGATGGTTATCAAAAATCAATCAATTTTTGGAATGTAAGAACGGGTAAATTAATGCATAGTTTAACCGGAGATGATATTTTGCCAAATTGCCTTGCTTTTAGTTCGGATGGTCAAAGTTTGAGTGCTGGCAGTAATGATAAAACTATCAAGATTTGGGGAATTTAGGAAACTGGTGTTGTAGTCAATACTAAATTCAAATAAGGTCAAATAGCGGTGACAGATATACCTAACCAACCAAGAGAATACGATGCTGTTTTGGGAGGCGGTCAAGTTTTAGCTTTACCGCCGGTAGATGGCGCAGTTTTAGGCGGAATTGCCGGACTAAAGCATCGGTTCTCGCGTTGTACAGCAGAACAGAAAATAGAAACTCTCTCAAAAGCTATAACCTATGGAGAAGCAGGGTTAGATTTAGTTATTCAAGCTTTAGGAGACTATTCAGAACAAGTTCGTTGGCAAGCTTATGCAATTTTGCTAGAACAAGCAGAACCCAGAATTCAGCAGGTTTTAACAGAATATTTACCGGCAATTTATCCAGGAGAAATCGACTGTAGTCGGTTGGGGGGTTTATTGGCGGTGGGAAATTGGCAAGAAGCAGATAAAGAAACAGCGGCAATCATGCTAAAAGCAGGTGGAAGGGAAAATGGAACTTGCCTCAAACTGCAAGATATTGAAAGATTGTCTGGTAAGTTAATCAAGAAAATCGATCGGTTGTGGGATGGATGCAGTAACGGCAAGTTTGGTTTGCAGGTTCAAGCATCGATTTGGAAAAGCCTTGGAGGTAATGGTAAAGCAGATTATAGTACTTGGTATCGGTTTTGCGATCGCGTCGGATGGCGGGTGAAGCATTGTTGGGTTGAATACGATCGTCTCAAGTTCAATTTAAATGCGCCTCCAGGACACTTGCCATTTTTACCTGTAGGTGGGTTTGGCGTGGTTGTTTGTTTAGAAAGTCTGTTCAAATTGAACAGTTGATCTGATCTCTATTTCCATCAATGGCAGTTTGGACGATAAAAATGCGCATGGGTTACTCTATCTAATCCTTTTATTGAAACGCAGAGACGCAGAGAACGCAGAGGTAAGAGAAAAGGAGAGGTAGGTAATTTTGGAGAGAGAAGGGAGTAATTCAGGGTCTGATGGCAATTAGCAATTACCCATTACCCATTACCTCTCCAAAGCGATAACCTTTACCATAAACTGTATGAATTAGCTGACTTTCATTTTTCCCCTCGATTTTGCGGCGCAGCAGGCGAATTAATGCTGCTAAAACGTTGCTGCTGGGTTGTTCGCCTTCGCCCCACAAATGTTCGTGAATTTGGGCGTGGGTTAATAATTGACCGGGATGGCGCATAAAATATTCCAGTAGTTGGGTTTCTTTTTCCGATAACTCGATGGGGCGTAAGCGACGATAGGCAAGCTGGTTGTCGCAATCTAGTTCTAAATCGCCAACGCGCAGGCGTTTTTGCCATTTTTCTGAGTCTGAGACAGTTTTTCGCCGCAATAGCGCCCTGACTCGCGCTAGTAATTCCCGCAGTTCAAAGGGTTTGATCAGATAATCATCTGCACCGGCGTCTAAACCTTGCACGCGATCGTCTAAAGTATCTTTAGCGGTGAGAAACAGGACGGGTGTGGATAGTCCGTGCGATCGGACTCTCTGACAAATCTCTAACCCGGACATCTGCGGTAGCATCCAATCTAAAATCAGCAAGTCATAATCGCCTTGCAACGCCATTTGAGTACCAGATGTGCCATCATAAGCGACATCAACCCGATAACCCTCGCGAGTCAAGACGCGACTCAGGGGATCGGTTAGTTCAACTTCATCGTCAACCAAAAGAATCTGCATCTCGATCGTTTTAGATTTTCGCTTCAAATTTAATCTAAAATCAAAAATCTAAAATCTCAAATCTAAAATCCTGATGCTGACTGTTGCATTACCAAAAGGTGCCCTACTTAAAGATAGTATTCGCCTGCTTTCTGCGGTAGGACTAGACTTTAGCGCCTTTCTCGACTCCTCCAATCGCCAACTGCAAATTACCGACCCCACCAATACCGCCAAAGCTTTGCTAGTCCGGACTCATGACGTCCCGGTTTATGTAGAATACGGACAAGCGCAACTGGGAATTGTCGGTTACGACGTGTTGCGGGAAAAACAACCTAAAGTTGCCCATTTAGCTGATTTGGGGTTTGGTAGCTGTCGCCTGTCGGTAGCGGTGAAGCAATCAAGTCCATATCGATCGGCGTTGGAATTGCCGCCCCACGGTAGAGTTGCGTCTAAGTTTGTTAACTGCGCCCGCGAATACTTTCAAAATTTGGATATGCCTGTAGAGATTGTACCTTTATACGGCTCGGTGGAATTAGGGCCAATTACCGGCATGTCGGAAGCGATTGTAGACTTAGTTTCCACGGGTAAAACTTTGCGCGAAAATGGTTTGGTTGAAATTGAGGTTTTGTATCAAAGTACGGCGCGATTAATTGCCAATCCTTTGAGTTATCGTCTCGATAGTTATAATCTGCACTCATTGGTTGAACAATTGCGAGAACAATCTCTATCTGCGGTTTGATTTTAGATTGAAGATTGCAGGTTTTAGATTTGAGCTATCTGAATGAACCGCTCCAGGCGCAGAGGACGCAGAGAAAGAAAAGAGAGGTTAACTGATTTGATATTAAATCTGCCATCTGAGATCTAAAATCTGCAATTTTCTTCAATCTGCAATTCTGTTTCCCTGTTCTTTTAATAGTGGATCTGCCCAGGTTGCATCTGCTTCGGTCAAGGCGGGTATGGGTTCGTTGTTATAGTTGATTTGCAAGCGATAAACGGCGCGGTCGTAAATTGAATCTAATAATGCTTTCAAATCGATGATAGGTTCGGCATCGCCTGGTAATAAAGGTAAGGGAAATGTTGGAATTGAATTTTGTAAATTAAACGCATATAAATCTGCTAGCGGTCGGCGTTGTCTGCGGCTAACTAAAATGCGATAATGGCTTTTAATATTGGTTTCTAAAATTGGCATTGGTTGCCACTGGCGCAGTAAATCAATTTCTACTAAATGGGTTAAGCTAGTCAGAACATTTTGCCGTTTTGCTTCGTAAGTTTCCCGCCCTTTCCCCGGTCGCTTGTTCACAGGCGAGAGAATTTCTATAGCGGTGATGACTTGATTGCTTCCCACTAGGCGGATTTCTAAATAACCTTGTCCCACAGTTTCGGGTATGGGAACTGTTACTGTAATTGGTTGGGCTGGAGGTGATAAAGTAGCGACATTAGTATTTGTTTGCTCTGGAGTAGTTGTAGAACGCTGCACCATGACATCGGGCAGTCCTACTAATAGAGGTGTTTCGTCTATAACTTCATAAATTCGGCGTTCAATTGCGACAATATATTTAGGTTCCAATTGAGGGGCTAACAAGTCAGCAATGGCTGTAATGAGTCGGTGATGGACATCGGGCCATAATTGAGGAGCTTCTAAATAAGGGTTCATGCCGGGAAATGGGGATGGCATAGTAATCCTCGCTGTTGGTTATCTACTTGTTATATCATATCCAATTAATTCCCGATGGTTCCTCGTAGGGAACGTCAACAATATGATGCTGTTGCCAATCATATTCTGGTTGATGATTTATTTGCGGGCGGGCTATCAACGAAGCGAAACCATCAACTGAAATACATAAATATGACGCAATATTTTACTGAAAAAAGCTTTTGAATTATAAATTACCCAAATATAGTAAAATATGGTGTATGAAATTAAAGCGATCGCATCCCTTCCTTCTTTCTTCATTCAAATCAACGCCAGGTAGGGACTAAAGGCTAAAGTAAGTTTTGTTGTCAGCGAAAATTCTTCGACTGCCGTGTCCCGGCAATAATGTTGTATTACTGCAAACTCAAACTTGTTGCAATTCGAGCAATTCGCCCCACCATCTAAAGTTTCGTAACGAAATCAACTATTATCTTGACTGTTGTCCCCAATCGGGCTATGCTCTCTCTTTAAGGTTGGTTGAGTTCAACCACAGCAACCCGTGTCCGCCTAAAAATCTAGTACGCTGCCCTATGCCGTTGGAAGCGGCAAAGGACAGCTTGACCCCCACACTGCCAAAATCAGTCTGGAGGCTAACAGAGCATTTTAACACCTCTCTGTAGCCACCCTGCTTTGCGCTGCTTGCGGGGTGGCTAGATTTTTTGGTTTCCCATCCAAAAAATAGGAGAAAATATCATGGCACAAGAGTTTTTGTCTGATGCTATCGGATCTGTGCGTGAAAATTCCTCGCCAGAAATGCCCGAACGCGAACCGATTCGGTTTCTGATTATCGGTACCCGCGAAGGAGTAATCGAAGAAATCAAGAATTTTTACGCTATCGGATTTGCCCAGGTGGATGAATGGAGTCCCTTGACGCCATTACCCAAAACCGATTTGGTGATGACAATTCTCATTCGCTACCGGAAGCAACCTGCCACCGATTCATCGACCAGGAAATCGGGACGGTAACGTGTAGTTAGCATGGTGCGTTACGCGATCGCTAACGCACCCTACATACTACTCTCTTAAGCCCCCCTTGGCAAGGGGGGTTTGGGGGGATCGTTTTCCCTAGCAACTTGGTTAATTCTCTCCTCATTTCCCCTGTGAATCAGCACTCCCAGACCCATCAGAATTACTCGCAGATTCCGTATATTCGCAAAAGATATTCAAGCCAATTTTGAGCAGATACAACACAATAATCGTCGAAATTGCCGGGTCGAGGGGCAAGCCGGATAGGGTGGTGAGGGAAACAATTAAACCGGTGAGTAAAGGGGCGCTGCCTGGGTTTTTGGTATATTCTTTGAATTGGGCGCGAAAGCCTTCATCGCCGCAGAGTTCTTGGCGCAGGACTTGCAGCGTGGTTTGCCAGAGGGATTGGCGTTTGCTGGGATCTTCAAACACTTGACCTGTTTTTTTTGCCCACAGTTCGTCAAAACTAAGATCGAGTCTGCCTTGCTGTTCTTCCAGGATGGCGAATGCCTCGGCAGCGGGTTCGTAATCTTGCAATAGCTGCCGTTTTTCGTTGACTTCGGGGGTGGTTAATTGGGTTTCCACGTCGATTTCACTCCTCGTTTGTTTCGCTGGCTTATTGAATAACTGAACGCCATTCTTCTGGCAATTCTTCGCCTATTACCTCGCGCCAAATTGTGGCAAATTGGCTGTCTCCCAACTGTTTGAGCATTCGCCTTAAATTTTTGAGATACCAGCCAATCCACTCTTTATTATGCTTAACCTCGATGACCAAGCCGTGGATGTAAATTTTCGCGGCTTCAGTCCAATTTGATTGGGCTTCCAGGGTTTCGCCCCATGCAACTAGGGTTAAAGATGCGTTGTGCCAATCATTTGCTGAACTTAAGGCTTCAAATGCTTTTTGGAAATAGGCAACAGCAGTCTCAAAATCTCCTTGATCTTTGGCAATTTCTCCTAAAAGCTTACAGGGATATGCAGCCATGTAAGCATCCCCCGCAGCTTCATAAATTTGGAGATATTTATTGTAAAAAGCGATCGCATCGTCAAACCGCCGTTGATCTTCGGCTACCATTCCTAGATGGTGATAGTCGCTAGCAGCACTGTAGAAAGCCCCCGCATCTTCTTTAATTTGGAGAGCTTTATTGTAAAAAGCGATCGCATCGTCAAACCGTCGTTGCCTTTGGGCAATATAGCCAAGATTGTGATTAAAAGAGGCGATATTGCCATTGACGGAGGGGTCATTTAAAGCTGTCAATTCATCCAGAATTTCTTGATAAAAGGCTCTTGCTGTTTCCAAGTCGGCACTTTTAAAAGCTTCATTTGCATCTACTCCCCGCAGATAAATCCAGAAATCAAAGGCATTTCGTCCCTTTGCCTTTGCTTGTGCCAAGTGGATACCAATTTGGTTCAGCGCCCGTTCTCGCAGGGACTTAAATTCTGGTTTGCGCCCCCATCGTGTATATACCTCTGCCAAGGCTGTCAGAATAAATTTGGCATTACCCCAATCCTGCTGCTGTTCTGCCAGTCGTAAATGCTGCAATAGGTTCGGCTCTTCTACTCGCAGCGCAAAGGTTGCCAATTCCGCATTGCTGATGAGTTCCTCATGGTAGATATCTGCCAACTCTGCGTAGAAAAGTAGCAACTTTTTTTCTAGGCTATTGATTACCTCCTGCGAACCTTTTGTATCTAACTGTTGTCGCAAATACCAAGGCAGTGCTGGGTGAATTTTGTAGATAGTTCCCATCAAATGTTCTACAATCCCTGCGGCGGCGGCTTCCTTGAGCAATCCCATCCAATCGGGCTTCTGCAAGTTTTCTCCAAACACCGCCCAATATGCCTGTCCAAACTGATTATCAGAACTTTCCGACAAAAGATGGAGGAAACCTGCATCCACTCGCTCAGAAAATAGCGCTAAAAACGGCAAATGCTGCCGCGCCCGTTCCGACAACTTCGCAAACGAATAATCCAGCGACACCAGCAAAGATTTCTCTCTACCTTCCTCCTCTGCACCCTTGAACGTATCCAATCCCCGCCGCAATGCCTCGATTAACTGCACGGGTGTCTGGGTTTTCAGGTGAGGCAGTACCACCCGCAAGGACAGGGGATGTCCCCCCAATAGTTTCAGCAACTCCAGATATTCTTTTGGCAGTTTCGCCCGGTTTATCTCCGCTGATTGCAGAATCTTCGCCGCTAACTCTTCCCCATCCTGTTTTACCAGTCCCTTCAAACTCAGCAGCGCGTAACCGCAATCTAACCAACCTTCTTCCCGCCGACTGGTAATTAGTACCCAAGTTTGCCCCCCGCGCAATTCTTTGAGAAACCGCTTCAATTCTTCTCTTTCGGCGGCGGGTAACAATGGCAGATTTCCGGCGGGAAACCCATTGACGGGTTCAAAGTTATCCCAAATCAGCAGACAAGGATGGGTTTGCAAGTATTGTCGCACCACCGCCTGCTGTTGTTCTGGCTTTAACTGGGCGAATTTCTCACCCCCCAAGCTTCTGCCAATTTGATTCACCACCTGACTCAACCCCGCACCGCGCTCAAAGCTAGTGAAGAAAATGCCCCCCGTGCGTCCCTGGGTGTCATCCAACCAGCGAGCAAATCCCCCTACTAACTCGGTTTTGCCAACCCCGCCCATCCCCTGCAACAGCACCACATAATTTTGGCGAAAAGCGCGTTCTAAGCGCAAAATGTCGTAACCTCGCCCGATAAAGCCATAGGCGCTGACTTCCGTTGACGTACTCTCCGGCGTGAACGCGCGGAGATTCTAAGAATCACTTCTTAGGTTTTCTCTTTCTTCGAGTTCCCTTATTTGTTTCTGTTTCCAGATTCAAACAGAGGGGAATCTCTCCAGAGACTTCAAATTCCGTGCGCCCCACGGTATTTGCCCATTCTTTCAAGGCTGCTTTTAAAATATTCAATGCTGCATTTTCGTCCCTGTCCGCCACATAACCACAATCAGGACATTTATGGGTACGGGTACTTAGTGTTTTAACCACTATCTGTCCGCAATTAGAGCAATTCTGACTTGTATATTTTGGATTAACAGTTATTACTGGAACTCCATACACAACGCCAAAATACTCTAACCACTCTCGAAAACGATACCATGCAGCATCAGATATTGATTTAGCTAGACAGTGGTTTTTAATCATATTACGCACTTTTAGGTTCTCAACTGCTACTAAGTCGTTAAACCGTATGACGTGCTGAGCTAATTTACAAACCCAGTCGTTACGTCTGCGTGATACCTTGAGATGCGCTCTACCTAATTTAGTTCTCGCTTTGGCTCTATTTTTACTACCTTTTTCTGTCTTAGAGAGACGACGCTGTAGTTTTTTGATTCTATGTTCGTCTTTTCTCAGAAATCTAGGATTATCAACTTTCTGACCAAAACTATCAGTATAGAAATGATTTAACCCAACGTCTAAGCCAATTTGCCTACCCGTTAATTCTTTACTTTCCTCCCGTTTATGGTCGATTATAAATTGTGCATAATAACCATCATGTCTTCTAACAACTCTAACTCTCTTAATTTGTTCTAGTTGATAATAGTGAAGGTTTCTACTTCCCCAAAGTTTAAAAGTTCCAGCTTTGAATCCATCGGTGAATGTTAAGTAGCGGAGGTCTTCTGATAATTTCCAACCGCTTACTTTGTATTCAACCGAGTCTCTAACTTGATATTTTTTAAACTTCGGGTATCCTTTTTTCCCTTGTGTTTTTGCTCTACAATTATGATAAAAACGCTCAATTGAAGCCCAAGCCCTCTCAGCATGAGCTTGTCTGGCTTGAGAGTTTAATTGTTTAGCCCAAGGGAATTTAGGATTATCCCCTAGAGTTTTACAGTAGGCATAAGCATCATTACGACTTTTGATTAGATTATCCATCCAAGCACGAATAATAGAATTACGAACAAAACGACCAGTACGAATAGCCCCGTCGAGCTTTTCATACTGGTTTTGTTCTCCTTCTAATTTGCTTTCGTAGACAATCATTCTTATCGTTTTATCCTCTGATAAGATTATAGCATAGATTCTAAAAGCCGCCCTGAAGTGCGGGGCTTTAAACCCAAAATTTTCGGTAAATCAACCAAGATGGATTTTAACTCGTTCCCTGGCTCCTGCCTGGGAACGCCGATTTTGGATTGGGCGTTTTCTGCGGCGTTGATTAAGTCTAAAAAGCTGGGCGGTGCAGTGTTAGGAGTAAACGGCGTGCAAGGTTCTTGCTGATACAATACCGGCACCAGCCAATCTTGCAACGGTAAATCGCCCTTGGGACTGGGGCGCAGCTTCTGGATGGACATGGATTTCCGCCCCGCCGCTACAGCACTGGCGATGCTTTCCCCCCGCACCAATTCCCCATACAGGCGTGCCATGAAGTGTTTCGCCCCTTCCGCGTAGACAGAATAAGCCATTGCTACCACGCCTTTGGCACCCAATTTCACCAACTGTCCCGCCACCGATGAAAAGGGTTCTTCTCCCGCTTGTCCCGATTTGCAAGCATTCAGCAGAAAAATCGGGACGCGACAATCGGTTAAATATTGGGCAATCTCCCTAGCGGTGACAATTTCCGGGTTGCCTTCTGCATCTTCAAAGACTAAAATCCCTTGTCCCAATTTTCCATATTGAGTTTGAACGGTTTTGCTATTCGCTTCAAAATCCCCATGTCCGTCAAAATGGACGATTTGATAAAACCCTTTATGCGCCTGAAGTTCTGCCTCAAACTGCTTTAAACTAGGGGGACGCAATACCTTGAGATTCACCTGCTGCCGAATCGGTTGCAGCGCTTCTAGCACCGGACGGGCAATCGTTTGAAAATTAATATCCTGCTCACCATAAGGTCGCGCGATAACGAGTAAAATATTTAACTTCTCATCCGACATTGCCCCCATTTCTGCCCGCACGGCATAACTGCTGAGACTGCGGTAAGTTCCAGCCAGCAACGGCGCGAGAAATTGGTAATCCGGCGATTACAGCAATTCCCCAGGTAAATTAAGTATCTCCGGTTCATCCGAAATAATACTGAGTTCGCATCGATCTAGCCCTTCTCGCGTCGCCTCCTGAAAAAATGTCCGCGCTTCCTCGCTGCTGCGGAAGATGATGTCAAATAGTTGCTGTCCCCAAGCTTGCAATTTCTGTTCTATCTGTTCTGCTTTTTGGGGTTCAAGTCCGTAGGGAAAGCGCAGGTATTGTTCTAAATACCACCGCAAATCTGTCAGTGCTTGCTCGTCAAAAGGGTGTTGAAATGCTACTTCTGGAGCAGATCGAGGGGTTGATTGTCCGCGTTGCCAGGAAATTTGGATCGTATTTGCTACATGATTGACGCGCAACCAATTTCTCGCCATGTCTGCTTTGGTGGTTATGCGGGTTGTTGTTATCTTAACTCAGTGATTCACGCAGATTGGGGTGGAGTCCGGATACATGGGATCAATAGCGCGCATGGGGAAGCATTGCAATACTCAGATCTTGCACCTGCCGTTTTACCCCGCCAGGGAATAAATTCCCTGGCTAATAGCTCAAGTCCACTCAAGTGGACTCAAAGAAAGCTTTTGATCGTAAGTATATAGATAAACGAGCAGTTAGGGCTGTAGAAATCGGGCAAGTTTTGCTTTTAAAATTGCAATGATAGATGTAAGGTTCCTGCCAGCTTAAAGGAATTTCCAGCAAAGTTTAAATAGCAACAGGGCGATGCTATCCCAGGAATCGATAACTTAATACCACGTCCCTACTTATGTCTGGAGGTAGCACCCCTGGGGGCGCTCCTGCGCTACAGTTGGAAAGCGTGCTGTAGGGTGGGATACACATGACGGGGTCATCGCGGGAGACAGAAGAACTCGATTATAAGCGATCGCAGCGCCAACGGCGGGAAAGCGACTGGCGTTTATTCCTGCGGTTAATCCCTTATGCGCGTCGTAGCGGACGCCTGCTTTTGCTTTCGATGATATTATTGGTGCCGGTGGCGGTATCTGGGGCAATTCAACCCCTAATCATCGGACAGGCAATTTCTTTAATTCGCAAAGAGCAAACTTGGTCGATTCTCCAAGGTAGAGATTTATCAACCGGGTTAAATATTTTAGCCGGTTTACTGCTGTTAACGGTATTAGGGCGGTTGGTGCTTGTATCTACCCAAAGTTATACCGTGCAGAAGGTGGGACAACAAATTACCAACGCCATTCGCGAGGATTTGTTCGACCACGTTACCTCTTTGGCGGTCAGATTTTTTGACCGGACTCCAGTAGGAAAATTGATTACCCGCCTCACTAGCGATGTGGAAGCGTTGGGAGATGTGTTTACCACGGGTGCTATCGGTATTGTGAGCGATTTGTTTTCGATTTTGGTGATTGCGATCGCTATGTTTTCCCTGCAATGGCAACTGGCGACAATGCTAGTACTAATGCTGATTCCCGTAACGGGTGTAATTATTTATTTTCAACAGCAGTACCGCCAAGCGAATTATTTTGCCAGGGAAGAACTTTCTGCGCTTAACGCGACGCTGCAAGAAAATATTTTGGGGATTAATGTCGTTCAGCTATTCCGGCGGGAAAAGTTCAATGCCGAACTGTTCCGAACTATCAACAAACGCTATATCAAAGAAGTAGATGCAACCATCTTTCACGACTCAGCGGTATCTGCCACGCTGGAGTGGATTTCGTTGGTAGCGATCGCAGGCGTTTTATGGTTAGGTGGACTTCAGATTCTGCAAGATAAACTCAGTTTCGGTACTCTATCTGCCTTTATTTTATATGCCCAACGTCTCTTCGACCCCTTAAGACAATTTGCCGAAAAATTCACCTCAATTCAAGCAGGATTCACCGCCGTAGAACGCATAGCTGACATCCTCAACGAACCGATCGAAATTCGCGACCCCGAAAATCCTAAATCATTACCATTCGAGATGGATAGCAGAGGATCGCGACAGCGGGAGAGCAGAGGCACAGATGAGAATTACCAATTACCAATTACCCATTACCCATTACCAGGCGAAATCAAATTTGAACATGTTTGGTTTGCTTACAAACAAGACGAATACGTTATTCAAGACTTAGACTTTACGATTCATCCGGGTGAAAAAGTCGCATTAGTTGGCCCCACGGGTGCTGGTAAAAGTTCTATAATCCGGCTATTATGCCGCCTCTACGAACCTACAAAAGGTCGGATTCTTTTGGATGGCGTCGATATCCGAGACGTACCGCAGACGGAATTACGCCGCTATATGGGCGTTATTCTGCAAGACGGATTTCTGTTTGCTGGAGATGTGAAAAGTAACATAACCTTGGGGGAAACTTATGCTTTTGAGCAAGTTGTTGCTGCTGCAGAAAACACAAATGTCGCCCAATTTATCGAACAATTACCCCAAGGTTACGACACCCAACTTAGAGAAAGGGGAACGAATTTATCTGGCGGTCAAAAACAACTTTTAGCCTTTGCTCGTGCTGCGATCCGCGCTCCGAGAATTTTAGTGCTAGATGAAGCAACCGCGAGTTTAGATGTGCGAACGGAAGCATTAATTCAAGATGCTTTAGACCGACTTTTAGTAGGACGCACGGCAATTATTATTGCCCACCGCCTTTCTACTATTCGCAATGTAGATCGGATTTTAGTATTAAAGCGGGGGCAATTAATCGAGTCGGGTAGTCATCAGGAATTGCTACAACAAGGCGGACTTTATGCTAGTTTGTACAAGTTGCAAATGTTGGGGAATTAGGTAATAGGTAATGGGTAATTGGTAATTGGTAATTGTCACGGTTCCAGCACGAATGAATCCAATTACCAATTACCTATTAACTCAAGTTGCTAGTTATTTCAAACCTGGAGCTAATGGCTAATGGCTAATGGCTAGTGTTAGGAGAAATGCTGTATTAGCAATTAGCAATTAGCAATTAGCGAGTTTATAACTAGCATTGCTCACCTGCTCAAGTCACCTTCCCCATTGGAAAATTGCTGCACCCCAAGTCAGTCCGGCACCAAAACCTGAAGTTACAATTGTGTCGTTTGGTTTAATTTTTCCCTGTCTTACTTGTTCATCCAAAGCGAGGGGAATAGAAGCGGCGGAAGTATTGCCGTAGTTAGCAAGATTGCTGATAACTTTTTCGGTAGGTATTTTGAGACGGTTGGCGATTGCATCCAATATCCGTTGATTTGCTTGATGCAACAGTAACCAGTCTACCCCCTCGACGCTTAAATTTGCCCGATGTAAAGCTTTTTCAATTACTTCGGGAACTTTCTGCACGGCAAAGCGATACACTTCTTGACCGTTCATGGTAACCGGGTGATAATTTCCCTGACTAATTGTTGTGCCTTCAAATAATTCTTTCGCTTGTCCTTGATAAGCGAGATTGAGGGATTTATTTTGCGTTCCATCGCTGCGGAGTTCAAAACCAAGCAGGCGATCTTTTTCGCTTGCTTGAAGTACTACAGCACCCGCTCCATCGCCGAATAATACACAAGTGCTACGGTCTGACCAATCTACCCAGCGAGAAAGCATATCGGCGCCAATTAACAATATATTTTGATAAACGCCGGTTCTGATATATTGTGCTGCGGTCACCAAACCAAAAACAAATCCCGAACAGGCGGCAGTGAGGTCGAAAGCAACAGCTCGAGAAGCTCCTAATTCTGCCTGAACTTGACAAGCGCTACCAAATAAATCGTCGGCGCTGGATGTTGCCAGAATAATTAAATCGATATCCATTGGCGTAATGCCTGCCATAGCGATCGCATTCTGTGCTGCAATAGTTGCGATCGCGCTTAAACTGGTTTGAGGATCTGCCAATCGTCGCTGCTTAATCCCCGTGCGCGAAGCAATCCATTCATCTGATGTTTCGACCACCTGCGAGAGCATATAATTATCTACAGCCAGC
Source organism: Microseira sp. BLCC-F43 (assembly GCF_041929235.1). NCBI lineage: Bacteria > Bacillati > Cyanobacteriota > Cyanophyceae > Aerosakkonematales > Aerosakkonemataceae > Microseira > Microseira sp. BLCC-F43. The sequence goes on along the minus strand of NZ_JBHFNP010000022.1, from coordinate 104,241 downwards.
CTTGGTGTAGCCGAACCACTACCCGTAATAGCAATTCCTGTCATCGGTTGTTGCAACATTATTCTTCCTTTCAAATTAATCAGTTTCTTAACCTATTCACCCTGGTATCTTATTCAATTTATTCAAACTACCATAAGTTTTTTCAGGAATCATGCCTGAATTTTCCACACTGTTTATTAAGCAATTAGCAATTAGCCATTACCAATTTCCAATTACCAATTCCCCTATCTTATTTACCAAAACTAATTGCACAAATTCCGCTAATTACCAACCCGACACCCATCCACTGTTGCACCGTCACTGACTCCTTTAAAATATTGGATCCCGCCAAAGTTGTGGCAACAATCGTCAAACCAAAAACCAAAGGATAAGCCACCGATACGTTCAGTCTTTTTAAGATTAAAATATAGGAAACAGTACTGACAGCATAAGCAACAAGTCCCAAGAACACGTTGAGATTTACCATTCCTTGACCCGAGCCTGATTTTAGTAAAATCTGACCCATTGTATTCAGGACAACCGAGAATGGAACTAGAGCTATCAGAATTAATACGTTATTCATCTCAACCCCTTACTTACATTAATTAACTCAATTTCATCAACTCTGGTGCTTGACCAGATGACCAAAAAACGAACCAGAGAGTGGCAGCGATCGCGCCGACTAAAACTAATCCCCATAACCCATACAAAATCCTGGTAAAATTAACTAAATTTGGATTCTCCGCCGCTTTATGGCTGAAATTAAACGGCAGAAAATAGATGTGATTCCACTCTTGTACAAAACGCTTTTTATCAGGATTTCTTTCAACGCACCCCCTAGAAAAAGAACTGTTGACCAAGCAAACCATATTAGTCAAACGTTGAGCTAACCGGAAGTCCAAGCGACTCCCTGGCATTCCCACCTGGGTTTGAAAGATCTCCAGATTCATTGGCATGGTCACAGAGGCAATTTGCACCATGATGGCTATCGTTACAATACCACGCATCAGCCAAGCCCTTAACCCCCGTTCCGATAAAATTTGATGCACGAACAATCCCAGCAGCGGAATCAGTATCATCTGAACCGTGGTAACTTGATACCTTGCACCCCAAGCTGAATCACCGTGCCAGAAAATGAATCGACTATAAGCAGCTAAATGTAAACCCAGGTTAAAAAACCCGGTAATCAGATACCACTGAATATAAGGGGAAAGTCGTTTCCAGAAAATAATTCCCAAGATTATGCAAGGTATCAGTAACGGATCGTAAATAAAAATACTTTTTGCCGGTGTAATCAGCGCCCCTAAAATCCCGACATGCGGTTCATTTACCAAGGGATAATTTGCGGGTAAATCGGGCAATCCCGTCCACATTGGATCGGTGGCTAATTGCTGTTTTTCTACACTTTTACCCGTGGCAAAAAAGCTGCCGTAGCGGATGAAATCAAAAATTCTTCCTACCAAAGCAACGGGAATAAAACCAGCGATCCAAAGTCCCGCCGCCTTGATAGTTTTATCCTTGTCGCGGGTTTTATAAGCCATACAACCGACGAGAAAAGTTAGTATGGTAAAGCCATGAATCGTGCTGGTAATTCTGAGCAAAACCGTCCCACCCAAAGCCAACCCGCTAATAGCAGCCATCCGCAGATTTCCCCGCAGCGTGCAAGCTAAAGCACCAGCGTAACCAATCGTGACAAACAGCAGCACTTGATTGTTATGTTGATGCACTTGGGCGTAGTGCAAAAACGTCGTACCGAGTAATAATAGAAGGCTGGCTAAACCAGAGACTCTCTCGCTAAAATTAAACAGCGTCAGCAACCAAAAACAAGCAACTACAGCAGCGATATTTAACGGGATAAAAATTAAGAAATTAACGACTAAATCCCGCATATCTTTTTCGGGAATTGCGGGAAACCAGCGATGCAGTTGAGTTCCCAACCAATCTCCAGGAAGCATCAGCACCGACTGTCCTTGTTCGTAAGCGATGTAACGCTTACCCCCAACTCCCATAATTCCGGCGACGATATCTCCCCGCACCTTGAGTTTATATCCAGGGGGAATTCTTACTTCTTCAGTTCCCGTCCACCAGGCGTTAGCCATCTGCAATCTCAGGTCGGTATCTAAACTTCCCAGACTACCTGAGTTGATGACGGTTAGCCATAATAAGGCAATTAGGGCTATTTTTGTAACGGTCTTCATCCTGCCTCGCTATGGTTTAAATAAGGTGCGTAAGAGATGATTAGGCTGTTAATTGAGGGGATGACTTTCATCAGTTGCACTTTCATAAATCCCCGCTTCGGGTGCGGGATAGGAAAGATAAACCATGCGTTTGGTTTCTCGCCGCCCGCGCGCTACTGAATCTAAAATCATCCCGCAGGTGAGGCTGAGAAAAGCGAGCAACATTGTGGACGCTGCTAAAATTGCAGTGGGAAATCGCGGTACTAATCCAGTTTGGAAAAAATCTTCGACAACGGGAATACCTAAAAGGATGGAAAATGCTGCCAGCAGCAGAAAGATAATGCCAAAAAATAGAAAAGGTCGCGCTTCTTTAAATAACAAAATTGCCGTCCCTAAAACTCGCCAACCATCTTGAAATGTCCTGAGTTTGCTAGTTGAACCGGGCGGACGCGAACCATATAACGTCGGTTCTTCAATAAACGGCATTTTCAGTTCAAGGGCGTGTACTGTAAACTCGGTTTCAATCTCGAACCCATTCGATAGTGCGGGAAAAGATTTGACGTATCGACGGGAGAAGACCCGATATCCAGAAAGCATATCGACTAGGCGCGCTCCAAATAGTAATTGAACGCAGGTTTTGAGAAATATATTACCGAAGCGGTGACCGGGACGGTAAGCTTCGCTATCTTTGGCTATCTCGCGTCTCGCACCTACTACCATGTCCAGTCGTTCAACTAACAAAAACTGGATCAGTCTGCGGACTGCCGCTGCTTCGTAGGTGTTGTCCCCATCTGCCATGACGTAGATATCCGCCTCGATATCGGCAAACATTCGCCGAACGACGTTTCCTTTACCTGGAATGCGTTCGTACCGCACGATCGCACCCGCCGCCGCTGCCTGTTCTGCTGTATTATCGGTGGAGCGGTTATCGTACACGTAGATTTTCGCCTCTGGTAGCGCCGCTTGAAAACCTGCCACTACTTGGGCAATAGTTAAACCCTCGTTGCGACAAGGTAGCAAAACGGCAATGCGCTGGTTTTTCAGCGAGGGTGTTTTGATTTCTTGTAAGCGGTCTAGCATGTCTTTACCTGCTGCTAATAACTATATTTTGAATTATCGCCAATTTATTTATTGGTTTTTTGTGCCTTTGACACCCTCCAAAGTACGAGTTTCGTTTCATAAACCGGATCTATCCATCGCTTCGAGCGATGAACTTCTTTTAGCTTATACTGCTGTTGCTGCAAAAATTCTTGAACTAGGTGGGAATTCGGGTCGTTATGACCGAAGGCAAAAATATCGCTGAATCCTTCAGCAATAGGTTTTAATGAATGTTTTTGGACTCTCTCCCCATCGGGCAGATCAATGGTTTGACGCATCACTGGCTGAAGTTTTACATTTGGATTTAGTAAATAAGTTAAATCTAGAGGAGGTACACCCGACCAGAGAACAAGTGGGCGTTCGGATTGATTAATAATGCTAGCGACATCGGGTATATGGAAGCTGTTGTATTTATTCCACCAACTTTGTGCTTGAAAACTGACTGCACAAGAGACAATTCCACCCGAAATCAGTGCGACCATAGCAATCCGCCATAACCTCTGTTGCCAGATTTGAAAAGACATAGATATCTTAGCAGCGAAAAGGTATGCGATCGCTAACTGAATTCCCAAATAACAGGGGATGACATATCGCACTACACTAGAGCGTCTCCCGCCTACAATTAAATCCGGCAGGATTAAAGCCATCGCCGTCACTCCCATCAACGTTAAAATAAATAACCAAATTTTTATCGGCGCGATCTTCACTAAAAAATAAATAGAATAACAGAACAAAATTGCCACTAATGGGATGACTAAATACATCAAATCATTGCGCGTCAGGAAGTTATAATCTAAATCAATAAAAACCCGACTCAGGTTAAGCAGCCACGTCCTTATTAGCAATATTAAAGACACTTTTAACTTAGTCCAGCTAGTTGTTTCCTGGGTTTTTGAAACGCTGGTTACAATAGCGAATATCCAAGGTGAGAAAAGTAAAATACCCGCCAGAGAAGCAATTAAGTAATCCTTAACTGTTTTGGTGAATCGAAAGCCTGAGTTTACAACTACATAAATGCCATGTCCAATCGCCACCAACGCCGAAAACATATAAGTATAAAGGCTCAAAGCTAGAGCGACTGCATAAATACTCCAGTTGAGCTTTGTTCCCAGGCGAATTGCTCGCAGCAGTGCTGCACCGGATAGTAAAATTGTCAGCGTCCACAAACTATGGGGTCGCGCTTCCTGTGCGTACAAGACGTGCAATGGTGAACTTGCTAGTAGTGCCATTGCGATCGCACCAGCTAAAGGTAATCCAAATAATTCGTGGCATAGCCAATAAATGCAAGGCAATGATAGCAAACTAATTGCGGCAGAAAAACTTCTTGTAATTGCCGCTGATTCACCAAACCACTGCACCCAAAATCGCACCATCATAAAATAAAGGGGTGGGTTTTGGGGTTCTTCTACTGCCAATCCATTAACTAAGTCAGGCAAACTCTTTTCTGAATTGAGATGCTGATATTTGTGAAAGTCTTTTATTCCTAATTCATTCCCCTCCAAAATTTTATTTGTATATGCTTCTGCTGTGTAGCCAGAAACTCTTATGGAAGTAAAAGTTTCATCGCTCCAGTAGACTTTACGGTCGAGATTCGCGAATCGGAAAAACAACCCTAAGACTAATATAATAACGAGCAAAATTTGCCAGCTTGTCATAATAAGCTTCTGATTTTTTATCAAATTTAGCATCTCGAAGATCCGGGGTTGTTTCATGACTATATATTGGTTGAATTTGCTATTTATTTTCTTCGGCAATTAGTTTGTCATAATCGCGCTTTATATTTTCCACTAACTTGGCTTCTTTCTGGTTTTTTACGAACCAATTTTCCCGGTTAGCGTTAATTTTAGCTAGATGGGATTCGAGATTTTCTGGAGTAATGAGGACTCCGAAGTCTTTAGGCACTGTATTCGATTGATAATTTAGCACCCGATTCAGGATTAAATTGCCGATATTTTCCCGATAGTGGGAACTGTCGGCGTAATTTTTCATGCCTGCTTTAATCGGTTCGGACGTAATGCTGTTATAGCCAGAAAAATCCCAAACCGGGACTATTTTTACAATCTCGCGTTTCCACTTTTCTTGGGTTGACCAATGTCCAGTTGATCGAATTGCTTCGTTATCTGTGGCATGTCCTGGAGAGATATAGACTTTTAAGGTTATGCCGTGTTTTTTGCAGGTTTCGACAAATGTTTTAAAATCAGCTAAATATTTCTCCGATAGCTGATACTTGGCATGGTTTTTGAAATAAACCTTATAAGAATTAACAAACCTCCAATCAGTTACCTTTTTGCCTAAATCGATGTTCTTATAAGGCATAAATCCTTTGAGGCTATCCCCTTCTTTATTTTGGGGATTTTTACTCGAATCCAGGGTTTCTAGACTGGAAAAAAGGGCATCGATGGAAAAGACAACATTCATGGTGTCTGGTAAACTAATGCTTTGCTTTTCCAATCTTTCTTCCGTAAAACCCGGTTGATTTTGGTTGTAGGCATTGAACATAAAGAAATCAATGCCGATGATGACGGTCTTCAGGTTTTTGTTGTTAGCGATCGCATGTTCCAAATACCGCAGTTGTTCGTAAGGATTCGCGCCATTTAGTCCCAAGTTATACGCTGGTTGTTTATCCTTTAAAGCCGCATAATTTGGATCTAAACCTTGTCTGGTTCTAGACGAACCAAACAAAAGCGTCGCCGGTTTAATCCGAATAATATCGGTAGCTTTGAATAACCTATCGTTGTTTCCCTTTCTCGGTTTTGATTGATTGATTCCCGCGATTTTCGGACTATCAAAAACTCCGTAGGGATCGAGGGCGACATTGAATAAACCTACCGCCGCCATCGGAGTGAATGCCGCTATTAATACAAGTAAGTTAAACTTACGGTATTTACTCCCCCAAACCCGAGGCTTTTTTTGGTTGGAGAAACCTAAGAAACCTAAATTGAATCGACGTTCTGTAGTCATATTGGGATAAATTAAAACTGGAAGTAAAGGAATTCAGACACGCGGTTGAGTGAAAGTAAAGACAGACTGGCTAAAGCACCTATCCAGATTGCCCATCCCCAGTTTGGCTTTAATTTTTTGAGCATTTCCTCGCTATTTGGTAACTTAGTAGCGCATACAGTTACCACGGCTAAAACAACTAAAGTCAAGGCTTTATTTCCGTTTACTTCGGGGACGTATACCATGTCTTTCCAACTCTGAACCTGGATGCCAAATTGGGTTAATATCCCTAACCTACCTTGCGCTTCTCCCGGGAATACTATTCCCTTCATTCCCGCCATTGCCTGCAAAATTTCCATTGCATCTGGCACGTTTTTCGCTCTAAATAATACCCAAGCAGCGATGACGGCTAAAAATGTTATCGTCCATGCTAAAAATTTAGGCAATGGTTTATTCAACTGTCGCCACCCATGGTTGATGCAAAGATACACCCCGTGAAGTCCGCCCCAGATGACAAAAGTCCAACCCGCACCGTGCCACAGTCCGCCTAATAACATGGTGATGAAAAGATTGGTGTAGCGGCGGATTTCTCCCCGGCGACTTCCACCCAAAGGAATGTATAAATAGTCGCGCAGAAAGTTGGATAAAGTGATGTGCCAGCGTCGCCAAAAGTCGCTGATGGAAGTTGCTTTGTAAGGCGAGTTAAAATTCATCGATAGACGGACGTTGAACATTAAACCCAAACCGATCGCCATATCCGAGTAACCGGAAAAATCAAAATAAAGCTGATAGGTATAGCTCAACGCACCCACCCATGCTTCGATAAAATTCAGATCGCTAGCATGGTTAAAAGCGGGGGCTACCCAGGGAGATAAATTATCTGCAATTAAGACTTTTTTGGATAATCCCAAGGTAAACATGGCGATACCCAAGGCCAGGTTTTTGTGGGATAATAGGAAGGTTCGCGCCTTGCGAAACTGGGGAATAACTTCTTTGTGATGGACGATGGGACCTGCAATTAACTGGGGGAAAAAGGTGACGAATAAGCAGTAATCGACCAAGTTATATTCTTTGGTTTCGCCGCGATAGGCGTCTACTAGATAGGCAATTTGTTGGAAGGTGAAGAAGGAAATTGCCAGGGGGAGAACGATACTTTTCGTGTTGAGTTGCGCTTCGATGAAGTTAGCGATCGCAGGAAAAGGCAGATTAGACACAAAGAAGTTGGCGTATTTGTAATATCCCAGCAACGCTAAATTAAAAAACAGCCCTAACCACAGCAGGATTTGGGCTTTTTTACTCGTCTGTCTAGCGTTACTAATCCGCAACCCCACTTGGTAATTAACCGCCATCGAAATCAGGATAATCGGCAGGTAGGCGGGATTCCAGTACCCATAAAAAATCACCGAACAGAGGGTTAACCACGCAACTGCTAGGTGAGTTTTGCGAAATCTGGAGAAGCTAAAAAAACCTACCAGAGTAATGGGTAAAAAGATAAAGATAAAGATGTAAGAGTTGAAAAGCATGGGTGCAGCAGTGGGGGTGATGCCAAATTTAGGGGGATAGGTTACGCAAATCACCTTTGTTTCTGTGAAACATCGTTGCTTTGGAACTAGAGATATGCCTCCGGCACGCTACGCGAACGCATCCAGAAACAAAGGTGATAGGAGCGAAATTTAGGGGGATAGGTTACGCAAATCACCTTTGTTTCTGTGAAAAATCTTTGCTTTGGAACTAGAGATATACGTAGAAACAAAGGTGATAGGATCGTCGGACCGCTATCCAATCTGAATGAGTTCCCAGTTAAAGTTTCTCGCAAGATTGCGACCCTTTGGATTTAGGCCACTTGCGCTCTTTTTTCACAGTCTGGGTTTGACCGGGTGGGACGGTTTCTTCATCCATTAAGTAGATTTCAAAACTCTTGAGTTGTTTGTCACCCTGATGCCTCGCGTTCCAATCGCGACAGATATACTTTGCGTAGTAGGGGAAAAGTTTCTTACCAATCGCACGATTGAGATTGATAAAATAACCGCGCCATTGCATATTGCGATAAAGCGCATCCCTGGCGCTAATGCTTGGCTTTTCCCAGTTGACCTTATCGCTATTTTGGAGAACATCGACCTGCTTTCCATCCTTAAGTTTGCCTGGTATTACGTACCAACCATCATCTACGGGTGGCGCGGGTGCGAAAATACTCCAAGATTGGTCTATGCGTAAAACGCGACTGATCCAATCTATCGAATTGAAAGTCTTAGATTTGAGAACTCTCTGGGTAGAGAGTATAGCCTTAGATTTTAGAGTACCTCGTTGCGAGGTTAACTCAACAAAATTTCTAAAATTCCATACCGTGACGTAAGCTAGCAACAGCAAGGTGACGATATTGAGTATTTGCGAATTATTCACCTCCAGAGGACGCCATTTCAAAGGTTTGGTAAAGTTACCGGCTATTCGACGATTCGTTGCAATCTTTTCGTAGAATTTATTCCCGACCGCCATCAACGGCGGTAATCTCAGGACTGGTGCGAGGAACCATAATATGGGAGATAGACTGACCACATAAGCGATTCCTTCCCATTTATAGTGCCGATTTTGCTGCCAATCCACTACCACCCAAGAATTTTTCTCCCGCATGTCGGCATAAATCGATTCGTCCTCCTGCGCCATCAGCAAGGGCGTCTTGGGTAAAATCAGGAACGTGCGAATTAGGTGGACGACTTTCTTACAAAAACCGCAATCGGCATCGTAATAAATTCTCAGTCCTGACCGCTGCGGGGTATAAATTCGCTGATATATTCCATCCCAAACTTCGCTGGGGATAAACACCAACCAGGTAAAGATTCCCAACGCTGGAAACAACCCGATTTGCAGCGTTAATCCAAACCCGACGTGTAACAGGATAAACGTAATCACCGTAGCAGTACGGAAGAATACTGTGCGGAATGGCACTAAAATCAACAGCGGCCCGATCCACTCCAGTATCAAGGTAAACAAGGTAGAAATTGTCAGCAGCGGCGGGAAGTTGAGCAAGAATTTACCCAACGGGGCGGCGTATTGATCGAAACTTAGCGCATAATAAACCGCAGTTAAATCGGGCCACCAAACCGTGCTAGTGGTTTTATAGGCAGCCGAGAAGATGTAGACGTAGAAAACTTGTAACGTTAGCGCAATTGTAGCCCCGGTAAGGATGCGCTTTGGTAAAGGTTTGGTGGATGTATTGAGGGCGCTATCGATTGAATACGCTGCACCTAGAGGTAAAAACATCGCCCAAAACATTAAAGCGCGCAACATGTCATCGCCAGCAAATAGCAAGAAGGGGTTGCGGTTTTGCAACGATATCAGCAACGCCCACGATGCGATCGCTGCCAATCGGGTACGATACCCTACCAGAAACGCCAAGGCGATCAACATCGCCAAAACGAACAAAATTGCTTGGACTACAGGCAAACCGCTAATCGCATGTAGCGACCAATACAAAGGATTGACGATTTCTCTGCGTGCGGCGAGGGGCAATACACCAGCGTCGCTATAAAGCGATTGAATATCTCCAAACCGGATAATTAAATCGGCGATAATAATCAGCGCTACACCGATGCGAAATGCTGCAAGCGATCGCAAGTCGAGTCCAAATAATTGCTCCAGTTTTTCACCGAGAGCTAGTTTACCTTTTTGTTGACTAGGAGCCATAAACCATAGACCTTAATTATCTGCGTTTAAAAACCTACTTTTGGGATAGTTTCTTCACTCCCTGCGAGTAATTTGCACTCCTTTTACCCTGACTAGAAAACCGATTTGACAATAACTGCAATAGATTCTTGCATCCGCTAACAATCCAATGCCACAAGACTTGGAGGCGATGGCGCAGCGTTGGCAGACGTTGGAGGTAAACCATTTGTCTGGTGATGCTTGCCAAACTTCCTTCTAAATTGATGCCAAAACTCGATACCACGGCGGCATTGACGCCCAATGTCAGCATATCTCCCAAGTGCAAATAGCGGAAGTGTCGTAATGGGCGACGCTTCATTAATGCTTTGAGATTGTGGGCGGCGCAGTCTGCTTGTTGATAAGCTACCTGTGCCGTTGCTGGTATCCGTTGCGCTTTGGGATATTGGATTTCTGCCATATCTCCCAAGGCTAAAACTTCTGGATAATCGACTAACTGTAATGTTGGTAAAGTCAGTAATTGTCCTAGATCGTTTTGCTGACAATCCAGCTGGGATACCCAATCAATTGATTTAGTTCCCGCAGTCCAAAGCACTAGATCTACCGCCAATGGGGTAAAGCGATTGTCGCGAACTAAGGTAATTTGATTGGGAGCGATCGCATCTACACCCGTTCGCAATTCTACCTGTATCTGACGCGCTTGCAAGGCGCGGTAAGCCCCCCGGCGAATCCCACTAGGAAAGGGTTTGAGAATTTGATCGCCCCGTTCGACGAGCAAGATGTGTCCCCTTTTACCCAAACGATCCGCGACTTTACAAGCTAACTCTACCCCAGAAGCGCCACCGCCGATCGTGGCAACGCGAATTTGGGGTAAGTCGGTAGCTTCCAGCGAGCGCAGTCTTTCATCCAGATACCGCGCATCTGCTAACGTGCGGAATGGCAGCGCGTATTCGGCAGCACCCGGTACGCCATCGGTGCGCGTCTTTCCCCCCACAGCTAAAACCAGGTAGTCGTAAGCGAGTCTATCTCCGCCTAATAGTTTTACCTGGCGCGCTTTTAAATCCACTCCCTCAATTGTTGCCTGACAAAATTGGATATCTTTATTAGCCAGCAACTTCTCAAAAGAGGGCGCAATTTCCCAAGGTTTCAGTTCATCCGTTACCAATTCATAGAGTAATGGCGTAAACAGGAAACGCTCTTTTTGATCGACTAAAGTAATTTGGCAATCGGGTGATTTCAGCCAGGGAAACCGCCGCAAGTACAAAGCCGTATAAAGTCCGCCAAAGCCGCCACCAAGAATGCAAATTTTAGTCATTGGTCATTGCTAATTGCTAATTGCTAATTGGTCATTGCTAATTGCTAATTGCTAATTGCTAATTGGTCATCGGTCATTGGTCATTGCTCACCTGCTCAATTGCTCACCTGCTTTTGGGCTGGTTTTGTTTCTTTTTGTTGTGATGCCAGTATTGGTTTTAGCTGGGGAACTGCCTTTAGCTCTTCAACTATCTGTTTTGACCTAATTATTCTGGCTTCTGGTTTGAGGTGGTAGTGGGTATCGGCAAATAAATTCGAGTCATTCTTCATGTTCAACGTGTCTTTGTCGTAGATCGTTGGCGCAATTTTGGCTAACTCTGCTGCTGTCTTTTTCACGTTCTTAATCGATTTTTCATCCCGGCGGGCATAAACCCAGGGCAAGGATAAAATCAGCGTTCCGCCTCTTGCTTCCACCTCTTGCTTGAATTTAGCAATTCGGTTGATCGCATGTTTTGAAGCTGGTTCGCCGATGGGCAGTTCCCACCACTTAGCCGACGTGCGATATTTTGTTACCGTAGGGTCGCCCCGTTCGTCTACCGGATCTGAGTAATACCCGGTGAATTTTCCTTTTTCAAATAGGTCTATGGTTGATTTGGTGACGCCTCTGAGGGTGGGGTTACCCAGCATCAACATGTCTTGGGCGAAGCGCTTGGGCGGTATGTTTCCCAAACCGGGGCGTCCGATGGCGACGCCGAATTGTCCGGAGCGATCGCCTAATCCATCATCGGCCCACAATATTAGGTATTCTGGCACTAACAGCACCACGTCGCCTTTGCGAACTTGAGGCAGAATGCTGGGCAATATTACATCTAAACCCACCGGGCCATCCAATCCCAAGTTGATGACTGGAATGCCCAATCCCTCTTGAATTACTTTTGAATTAATGGTATAATGCGCCCCCGAGCCGCCGGTTATCAGCAGGCGGTGAGGTGCTTGGACGAAAGACGCAAACGCCATTTTGCGTTCGTACATCATTCGCAACCAGCTTAACTCGCCGCCGTAGCGAGCATTGTAAAGATAACCCGCTCCCCAAGCTAAGCCCGCGATCGCGAACCAACTCCCTAACTGTAATACTTTCTTCATCAGAACTCGAAGTAAATAAACTTAGAAGGTTCATTTGCCGCCAGCAAGACGGTTAAAGCCAGTAAAACGCGAGACACCCAAGGCGATAGCAGCAAGTCATATTCGGACTTGCGTTTTTGCCAAATTGCCATGTGTTCTAACAGCAACAACCCACAAGAAAGAAACAAGGTAAAACCTAAAGTCCACAGCTGGTTGACGCTGAACTCGCCGAATGCACTCGTCAAATTAGAAAGGGAATATGCCCAAGGCGTCACCAGGGTAACTATTTTTTGCCCCAAGCGCCCGATATTCGTCTCCATGAAGAACAAACAGCCCAAAGTCACCGACCCAAATGTCAGCGCCCAAGATAGCACTGGCGGCATTTGAGCCACATACTTTCCTATAGGCGCTTGTCTTTGTCTGGTTAAGTAGCGCAGCAACAACAATAAAGCGCCGTGGTAAGCGCCCCAGAGGATAAAATTCCAGGCCGCACCGTGCCAAAAACCCGATAAGGTAAACGTGAGAAACAGATAAAATTCCGCCAACCGCTTATTTGCACCCATCATTGGCAAAAACACGTAGTCGCGGAACCAAGTACTTAAAGTAACGTGCCACCGACGCCAAAATTCTTGGATACTTTGGGAAGTGTAAGGTGCGAGGAAGTTTAGGGTTAATTTCACGCCCATAATTCTGCCCAGTCCCACAGCCATAAAGCTGTAACCGCCAAAGTCAAAATAAATTCGCAGCGTGAATAAGAAAGCGTGGAACCAAACTAACCAAGCATTCGTTGCTTCTTTTAAGTCGATAAAAGGTGACAGGTTATCAGCTAGAACAAATTTCATGAACAGTCCCAATGACAACCATTGGAACCCCATCTCAAAATTTTCCCAACTGAATTTAAACCGAAACGATTGAATTTGCGGGAACAGATCTGACCGTCGTTCGATTGGCCCCGCTACCACTTGAGGGAAGAATGAGACAAAATTGATATAATCAATCGGGCCAATTGGTTGCTTTTTCTTGCTGGTGAATGAATCGACGACAAAGGCAACCATCTGGAACGTGTAGAAAGAAATCCCTGGCGGAATTGCCCCCGAACCTGGAATTCCTTTCCAACTTTGGGCTACTCCCGGAAGCACCAATCCGACAACGCTTTCTACAAAGAAGTTGACGTACTTAAAATAAGCTAGAATTGCAATATCAATTACAACTACAGCGGTAGCGATCGCTTTGGCTTGCCACCCCTGACGGCGTAACATAAAGTACACCATCACGTAGTTGAAGATAATTTCAAAGCAGAAGACAGCAAAGCTGGTGCGGCTAGCATTAACAAACAGCATCAGCGAGATTGCCATCAAGCCGATGCTGTCAAAAAAGTTGCGCCACAGATTCAACGACTGGGCGATATACCTGATCGTAAAAAATGGGATGCCAACCAGCAGCAATACCCACCAAAAGGAAAAATCCGAGAAGTTCAATTAACTTCCTCCCTTATCCGAGCGAAAATAATCGAGGCAGAGCCTCTAGGAGATCGTACCCAGGCTGGAGCCTGGGTACGAGGAACTTGCTCTCGTACCCAGGCTCTAGCCTGGGTACGACGAATGGGAGGCTCTGCCTCCATTATCTGATTTAATCAGCCAATTCTAACGACCAGCTTTGAAGAAACCACCCCAACCTTTTTTAGCGGGTTCTTCGGATTTGGTGCTAGCAGTTGCTTCAACTTTTTCTGCTGAACCACCCAGGTTTAAAGCGGAAACATCGCACTCGTTAACCAAGTATTCAGCGGCTTTTTCAATCGTAGGATGATCCCAGAACAAGGTATCGGGAAATTCGGCAGAAAGCCAGTCTTCCAAGTCGCCAACGAGGGTGACTGCATCGATCGAATCTAGTCCGTAGCGGGTCAAAGGTTCGCTGACGTTAATCGACTTGGGATCGAGGGAAAGATTTTGGGCAATTTTATCAACGAGCCAAGTTTGAATAGCTTCTACAGGAGAGGTTACCATATCGCTAGGCTTGGAGCTGGAGTTCTGAAGCTGCATTCGTTTTATCCTTTTGTGTTTCGGTTTTTGCTAGTTGGAACGGAACGATCGAGAACATTTTGTCCTCATTGTAAAGCTTGACTAATTCTTGGGCTACGTTTTCAACATAAACCGGCGAAATTGTCAAGTTATGCCAGGGTCGGAATGACCGCAAGAGTCTTGCGAGACTCAGTACCAACCATTCACCTTTAGCGAAAAATTCGCCTAAGTTTTTCCGGTTGTAAATCCACATGTGCAAGCAGGTTGCCACTGCGTGCAATGCACAATACTTCTTCGCTAGCTCAAATAATTCCGGGGATTGGTCGTGACCGAATTCAAACGCGGATGTGGCTAAATATTCATCCTGGGCGTTAAGTTCTTCTAACGCGCAGGAGGCAAAAGTGATAATTTGCTCTAGTACTTCTGCGTTCACATCGCTTTGATCTTTGAGGTCGTGCAATTGAGCGATTGCAATCTCCAACCCTTGCAGCGAGTCGTCTGCACCGCGACTGAACAAATCCATTTTTTCCGGCGCATAACGCGGTACTGGTTTGTCTAGCGAGAAGTTGACTTCGAGACGAGACTGCAACGCCTCCATCGTCTTGTCATTGCGTTTGGCGCGGTGTTTGGCGAGACTTCGCATTTGCAAAATCAGCGCGTGCAAGTTGACGATGCTGCTACCGTCGAACATGCTGATAATCGCATTATCCCGCAGTTGCTTTTGGAAGATGCCGAAATCGTGTTCGTCGCGCATGTAAAAACGCGATCCAAGTACGACTGAAACGTCTTGAATCATCTTTTCCAGCGCCACGGTTACCTGATATTTCACCACCGCACCCCAGACGCTAAATTGTTCTGGGACGACGTGGAATCCTCTGGCGACGCCAATCGTTTCGCAATCGCAGATCAGGATATCCAAGAAAGCATCAACCAGGGTTCTCTTAGGTTGAGGAATGTCAAAAACCGTTTTGCCGTAAAGTTCGCGACCCATGGCAAATTTTAGCGTCGTTCTCAGGGCGGTATCCGCCGCGCCGTGAGAAAATGCCGCACACAATGGGCGGGTAATTTGGAATCCTTTAAGCGCTAATTCTAAACCCGCTCCCTCTTTTCCTAACAGCATGTCATCGGGGACAAAGCAATCTTTGAATCCTATCCCGCTGATATCGGAACCGCGAACGCCGTGAGTAAGTGTTTTGGGCAGATTGTAATAAGTTGCTGAGTCGAGTCGAGCTTTCTCTACCATGAATAAAGATAAGCCGCGACTGCCTGCCGATGCATCGGTTTTAGCGATAACAAAGGAAACTCCCGAAATCGTGGCGCGGTTAATCGGCCATTTTTCCCCGTTGAGCAAATAGCCGCCGGGAACTTTGGTCGCAGTGACGTCACCCGCAATCAAATCGCTACCGTGCGCCCTTTCCGAATAGGCAAGGCACATCGCACCGTTTTGATCTTTAATAAAGCTTGCCAGTTTCTGTTTTTGTTCTTCCGTACCTGCCATCCAGCACAGGAAAGACCAAAACAGAGTAGTAAAGGCAATGCCTGCGGTTTGATCGCGGCGACACAAAACTCGCACAATCGAAACGAATTCCTCAAATGAGGTAAACTCGCCGCCTACCCATTCGGGGACATAATAATGACTTAATTTCCAGTTATAGAGCCATTCAATAATTTCGTGGGGGAATGCTTCGCGCTCATCGAGATCGATCACCTGTTTCCAGGACATCATATTATCTGGATTGCCAGGATCTCCCAAATCCCGTTCGAGTGCTTCGGCGACCCAGTACTGTTTTAATTGCTGCATTGGATTCTCCAGGAAAATTTTAGATTTGAGATTTCAGATTTCAGATTAAATTTGCAATCTGCCATCTAAAATCTGCAATTCCTCATTTAGGCGTTTGCACTTGTTTGAGAAGCGAATTGACTTCTGCTTGTAAATTTCTGTACTTGGCGGTGAGGGTGGGATTTTCGCTCCAATCTGCCAAGACTTCTAATTCTCCCGACAACCAACTTGCTTTGCAAGCGCGGCGCTGGATTTTGCCGGAAGAAGTTTTGAGGATATTGCCCGGTTTGGCGAGGACTACGCCGTATACTTGCAACTCGTGCTGTTCGGCGATCGCTTGCCGTATCGACGCTATTACCTCATCGCAGTCCAGGTTTTGTTGCTGCTGACGCTCAACTTCCTGCACTACCACCAATCTTTCTTCGCCGTTGATTTCGACTGAAAATGCTGCCCCGTAGTCCGGACGCAGTGCTGGATGCACCTGTTGTACCGTCCATTCTATGTCTTGGGGGTAATGATTGGTGCCTCGGATAATGATTAGATCTTTGATGCGACCACCAATATAAAGTTGACCGTCGTGCATGAACCCCAAGTCTCCCGTCCGCAGAAATGGACCTTCCCCCGTATCTTTTAAATAGGCACGGAAGGTGTTGTCGCTTTCTTCGGTACGGTTCCAGTATCCTCCCGCGACGCTGGGATCGGATACCCAAATTTCGCCGACTCGATCTGGGGCGCATTCGGTCATGGTTTCTGGGTTAGCGATGACGACTTTGGTATCGCATACCAAGCGTCCGCATCCGGGTAGCATCCGCACCATCTCGTCGTCTTTGGTTGTGGGAACGACGCGATTTTGTTCCAGTGCTGCTGCGTCTACTTTTAAGAATACGGGTTCTTCGCCTTTGGGCGTAGTCGAAACCAACAGAGTCGCTTCTGCTAGTCCGTAAGCGGGGGCGAAGCTACTCCAACTAAACCCTGCGGGGGCAAATTTTTCGCAGAATGCTTCCATTACTTTGGGGTTAATCGGTTCGGCGGCGTTACCTGCTGCTTGCCAACTGCTTAAATCTAATTGGGCTAATTGATCTGGGGTAACGCGGCGCACGCACTGATCGTAAGCGAAGTTGGGGGCTTGGCTGTGAGTGCCTTTGTAGCGCGAAATTGCGTTTAGCCAATGGAAGGGACGTTTAATAAAGGCAAACGGCGACATCACGTAGCAGGGATGACCGTTGTAGAGGGGAACCGTCAATCCTTCTACGAGTCCGTAGTCGTGGAAGTAAGGCATCCAGGTGACGGTGACGCTGTCGGAGTCGTAGCCGCAGGCTTTTTGTAGGTTGCCGCAGTGGAACAATATATTATAGTGACTGATCGTTACGCCTTTGGGCGTCGAAGTAGAACCCGATGTGTATTGAAGATAAGCCAGCGCATCCCCGGTGACTTCGGGATCTTTCCATGTTTCTGCCAGTTCCAGATTCACCTGTTCGGTGTCTATCCAGCGCATCGCGCCAAATTCGGGAATTTCTGCGCGGAATTCGTCTAGCAGGGCAAGAATGCTGCCTGTGGTGAGTACAAACGAAGCTTCTGCGTCTTTAGCGATCGCTACCAATCTGGGCAGGTTTCGCTTCAAGCGATTCGCTTCGGGGGGCGGTACGGGAATCGCGATCGTCCCGGCATACAAGCTACCGATAAAAGCCGCCATCACCTCTAATCCTTGAGGATACAGCAGCAGAGCGCGATCGCCTTTAGCCCCGTGCTGTTGCAGCAACGCTCCGATGGCTCTGGCAATGCGATCGAGTTCGGCGTAGGTCAGCTTTGGCCCTTCTACCTTACCATCAATCAGAAAGGTATAGGCCAGCTTGTCCGGCTCCTGTAATGCTCTTTGGCGTAAAAGATCGACCAGCGTAGCAGGTTCACTGCTTAAAATACTTTGCTGGGGAAGGCATTGAGTCATTTTTGTAACTAGAGAAGGGTAAATTTCAGTTTGATGCGTCCAAAGATGGCGCTACGGATCAATACAGTGTGGCTCTACCACAGGATTTTATGTTGTTCTGCTCTAAGGAGAAGGTCTAGAGTATTCCTAATCGTTTGTTTTCTAGACCATCTTGACATAGGTTGTCTGGAACTGGAAAGTGTTCAATATAGGTTTTCACCAAAACTATAAATAATTCTGCTTAGCTTGGTGCTAAATCCAAGGCTCAGCTCGGTGGAAATCCTTATAATAAGCAACTTCTATATGATTTTACACCTAAGGGATTTCACCGAAGTTCTTTATGCTATCTTTAAACTTTTATGAATTTGTAACTCAAATGACAATCATCACATAAATAATTTTGATTTTGCGTAATTATACTGATGTGCAACAGCTTGGACTTGATTACCGCATCTTTTTGCTCGGGAACTGGGTAAAGGTTTTGTCTAGATCCGGAAGTGCCAACAACTTAGCTGGGATTGTCCTTCTACTGCCACAGCAGCAGCATAGTTTGGGTCGGGTGTCAAGGGTTGGAGAAACCAGCAATTCTGCTCTTGACTCTTGTTGTCGGCAATAAGTCGAGCAGCACCGCCGGACGTGAGGGATACTTCCACCTGTCCTAACCCCGCCAATCCCTCACCAGTGGCTTTGAGATAAGCTTCCTTACAAGTCCAAAGCTGGAAAAATGCCTTTTGCTTTTGGTCTGGGGGGAGTGCTGCAATAAATGCATATTCCCGGGGAGAAAAGAAACGCTGGGCAAGTTTTAAGGCATCGTCGAGGGGACGGATATATTCCAAGTCGATGCCGATGGGGCGGCGAGCGATCGCATACAATGCCAGGGATTGGGAGTGCGACAAGTTAAAACAAACAGAAGTATGAGGTCCACCTAGGGAGGGTTTGCCGCGATCGCTATAACAAAACTCTAACTCGCGAGGTTCTTTCCCCAAATAGCGCCCCAGAATATTTCTCAGTATCCCCCGTCCGACGATAAAGCGCTGCCGATGCACGTCAAAGTGAAACCGTTGCGCTCTAGCTTGCTCATCTGTAGAAAGCGTTGCAGCAAGTTGGGTCTGACACGATTCTGGTTGGTCGAGATCGGCACGCCAGATATGGACATCTTGCGACAAAACCAAATTTTCAGCAGCTGGTAACCACATTGATTTTATTTAAACAGCGTAGGGGCGGGTTATACCAATAATTTTCGACAAAAAGCGACAAGTGAACTACTTTGCCCTGTAAGAGGGCAGAGCTTCCTTACTCACAGGGGAATGCCTCAACTTGGACTTACGCCCTAGTTTTGGTCTTACTTCCCCTCCAAAGGCAGAAACGGCTGTTCCATCCGTATGCGAGGATTCTGATTCCTTCTGCTCTAATGTTGGTTGCGGCATTCCCATCCCTTTAATTGCGCGCTTGACAAACTTGCGCCAAAAGGCTATACCTCACTCATAGTGCAATCCGTTCCGCGCCTACATTTTCACCGCTTCAATTGTTCCAAAATATAGCTATAAAAACTTTCTGTATCTACCTTATCCATTGCCATAATTTTGCGTCCACCTGGCTGAATTTTTGTGCGTCCTTGACTTTTACCCTCTGTGACGATAGCGGTTTCCCATTCTCGCAATTGATAGAATTCCGGGTGGGCTAAATAAGCGGTTGCTAGGATATCCCAGAAATAATAATCTTGGGGAATTACTAATGCATAACATTGTCCCGCCAAATCGGATAATGGATAGCGACGCTGTTTGCCAATTCGTTGCACAAATTCCGATGTGACGGGGACGTTGTTGGTAATATCTAACGGACACAAGACGATGGGAATGTTAGTTTGCCAGACTCGGTGAGCAGAAACAGCATCCCAATATACATTCCATTCTGCCGAACCATCTTGTCCCGCTTCGATAGATTTTTCCACATTACCGGGAACGTTCAACGCACCTCCCATCCAGACAATTTGTTTAATTTTTGCTTCAATTTCTGGCGCGATATCTAGTGCAGTTGCTACTGTTGTCATCGGGCCAGTAACAAGTAGGGTAACGGGTTCTGGTGCTTGCTGCAGGGCGCGCACCATGAAATTTTGACCGGGTTCTTCAACTAATGGTGTCGAAATTGTTTCCCTTTCGTTAAGAATAGGTAAATGATCGACAATAAAAGAATCTCGTCGGTAAAGTCTGGGGAATGGGTTAATCCCGCGCACGGTACTTTCTGCTACGGGAATTGAAGCACAACCCATCAGATCGAGAATTTTGCGCGTAGCGCTAACAGCGGGTTGGATATAGCAGTCGGCAGGGGTGACTATGACGCCAAGGGGTTGGATATGTTCCATCGTCATCAGCAGTATGGTGGAGAGATAATCATCTATGCCGCCGTCGCCATCCATTAGTACGAGTTGTTTTGACATTTTTCTAACTCAGTCCCGAATCTGATTGAACCTAGAATTTGTGTGTTAAATATGTCCAATGTTCAGTAGTTTTACTGAATGAAATGTTGAGAAATTAAAGTATAAAGTAGATGGTGACATAAAGTCAAGTTAAATTGAAAAAAATGCCTCAAATTGCTGTAGTGGGGAATATGGAAGACGTTGTGCAACAGCTAGAAGCAAGTAACAAGTTATTAAAAGCGATAGCTCAAGCCCAATCCCAGTTTATTGTTGATGCTAACCCCCGAAATTTATTTGATGGGGTACTTGAAACTATTTTGGAATTGACGCAAAGCGAATACGGCTTTATTGGTGAAATTAACTATGCAGATAAGAGCGAGCCTCAGATCGAAGCTCACATGAAATTACGGGGAAATCCTGATTGTAAAACTCACGCACTCACAAATATTGCCTGGAACGATTCACCGCGCAATTTCTCTGAAGAAAAGGCGTCAAAAGTCATGGAATTTTATAACTTAAAAACTTTATTTGGGGCTGTAATTGTAACAGGTGAACCCGTCATAGCAAACAACCCGGCGACCGATGGGCGACGAGGGGGATTACCAGATGGTCATCCCCCCCTAAATTCATTTTTGGGATTGCCTTTGTTTGACAGAGATAAACAATTGGTTGGCATGGTGGGGATTGCCAATAGTCCTGGGGGCTACGATGAGTTAATGATAACTTATCTCCAACCGTTTCTTTTAAGTTGTAGTTATGTTATCGCCGCTCATCGCAACGATAAACGAAGGCAGGAAGCAGAGAAGAAACTGCGAGAAAGCGAAGAGTTATTTCGCGCTACTTTTGAGCAAGCTGCTGTGGGAATTGCCCGCGTAGCAGCGGATGGCACATTTTTAGAACTCAACCAAAAGTTTTGCGAGATTGTGGGATACACCCGTGAGGAAATGCTGTCGCTAACTTTCCAAGATATTACTCACCCGGAGGATTTGAGTGCTGACTTGGATTACTTGCGTCAAGTTTTAGCGGGTGAGATTGCTACTTACTCTATGGAGAAGCGTTATATCCGTAAAGATAGGTCGCTGCAATGGGTGAATTTAACAGTATCGCTAGTGCGCGAGGTGTCTGGGGAACCGAAGTATTTTATTAGCGTTGTAGAAGACATTAACGGGCGCAAACAAGCTGAAGCGGCACAAAAGCAAAGCAATAACATCTTGCGATCGGTGATTGAAAGTACAACCGATGTAGTTTTTGTCAAGGATATTGGGGGGCGGTATGTAATAATTAACTCGACGGGATGTCGCTGGCTGGAAAAAGCGATTGAGGAAATTATCGGCAAGGATGACTCAGAATTATTCCCGCCTGAAATAGCCCTTCAACTGATGGAAGCGGATCAGAAAATGATGCTCGCGGGCGAAACTTTGACTTATGAGGAAGATGTACCGGAAAACGGAGTAATGCGGACGTTGCTGACAACGAAATGCCCTTGGCGGGATGCAGAAGGAACTGTTATCGGCGTGGTTGGTATATCGCGGGATATAAGCGATCGCAAACAAGCCGAACTAGCTTTGCAAGAGCGCGAACAGTTTTTAGCCAGTATTTACGATGGCGTTGAACACCCCATTTTTGTGATTGATGTACTCGAAGATGGCGACTTCCGCTTCGCTGGGATGAACCCAGCGGGATTGAGCGTCAGCAGCACCTCCATCGAGCAACTTTGCGGCAAGACTCCAGAACAAGTTTACCCAGAGCCAATTGCCGCATCAATTCGACAACACTACACAGATTGTTTAAAAGCAGGTGCTTCGATTTCCTATGAGGAACGGATGTTTTTCTTTGGTGTAGAAACTTGGTGGAATACAACTTTAACCCCGTTGCGCGATCTCCAGGGAAGAATCTATAGAATTATCGGCATGACGCTTAATGTTACACCTCGCAAACAAGCCGAGGAAGCACTGCGGGAAAGCCAGCATTTTATTCAACAGATTGCCGAAGCAAGCCCTAGTTTTTTATATCTCTATGACATGATCGATCAGCGGAATGTTTATGCCAATGGCGAACTCAATGGGACTCTTGGCTACACGAGTGATGAGTTGCAAAAAATGGGAACGCAGGTTTTGGCAAATCTGATCCATCCAGATGATTTCGCCCAACTTGGCGAATACTGGAAACAATTTGAGAAGGCAAAAGATGGTGAGATTTTTGAGATTGAGTACCGCATGAAGCACAAAGATGGTTCTTGGCGGTGGTTAGTAAGTCGGGAAAGCGTATTTAGCAGAACTGTTGATGGTAAACCGAAGCAGCGTATTGGCGCGGCGACTGATATTACTGCTCGCAAATTGGCAGAAGAGGCGCTACAAAAATCGGAAGCGCAGTTCCGACAATTAGCGGAACGGGAAGCACTGTTGAATCGCTTAGCAAACCAGATTCGCAATTCCCTTGATATCAATACGATTTTAGAAACTACGGTGCAAGAGATTCGCTCTCTGCTGCAACTAGATAGCTGTTTGTTTATCTGGTATCTTCCGAATGGCAAAGATGATCGCTCTAAGCTACCCGCTTGGCATGTGGTGCATGAAGCTAAGAATTCCGATTTGCCAACGCTTTTGGGTTACTACTTGACTGATGCAACTAAAAGGTGCTTTCGAGCGATCGCTAATTTAGAAATTATCCGCATCGATGATATCGAAGCCGTAACCAATCCAGTTGAGCGGCAATTCTTTTTAACTTTGGGCTACAAATCTTTACTGAATGTGCCGCTGCAAACCAAGAGCGGTGCAATTGGTATGATTGCCTGTGGTTCTTGTATAGACTGGCGCGGGTGGAAAGATGATGAAGTAGAACTGCTGCAAGCGATCGCCGTGCAGCTTTTGATCGCAATCTCTCAAGCGGAACTTTACGCCCAAACTCAAAATTCTGCCCGTATTGCCCAAGAAAAAGCTAAGCAACTCGAAGTTACTTTGCAAGAACTGCAACAAACCCAAGCGCAGCTAATTCAAAGCGAAAAAATGTCTTCTTTAGGACAAATGGTAGCAGGAATCGCTCACGAAATCAACAATCCTACGAGCTTTATTTACAGTAATATTGAACCCGCTAGCCAATATATCAAGGACTTGTTTAACTTGCTGGAACTGTATCAAAAAAATTATCCCGATCCAGCGGTGGAAATCCGCGTTCAAATAGAAACCATTGACTTAGATTTTTTAGTCAAAGATTTACCTAAATTGCTAAATTCGATGCAGGTGGGAGCCGCCCGCATCCGAGACATCGTGCGTAGCTTGCGAACGTTTTCTCGCCTAGATGAAGCCGATATGAAAGAGATAGATATTCATGAAGGCATCGATAGCACTTTGATGATTTTAGAACATCGCTTGAAAAAAGTCGGAAGCTTCTCAGGTATTCAAATTATCAAAGAGTATGGAAATTTACCCTTAGTCGAGTGTTATGCCGGACAACTCAATCAGGTGTTTATGAATATCCTGGTTAATGGGATTGATGCTTTAGAAGAGGTAATAGCGTTCCCAGGCAGAGCCGTGGTCACGACGGTAAACTGTAAAGATGAACAAAACTCAAATTACCAATTACCAATTACCAATTACCAATTACCTACAATTCGGATTCGCACTTCTGTTGTAGAGGGTAATCAAGTTTTAATTCAAATTGCTGACAATGGCCCAGGGATGACAGAAGAGGTGCAGCGGCGGCTATTCGAGCCGTTTTTTACGACTAAACCAGTGGGTTCGGGTACGGGATTGGGAATGTCTATCAGTTATCAAATTATCGAGAAGCATGGCGGTCAATTGAAATGTATTTCTTCGCCGGTTCAAGGTGCGGAGTTTTTAATTTATTTGCCGATTAAAAGCAGTTAGAAACCGCGTAATATTAATTCGTTACCAGGTTCTACCTGGGAACGAGATATTCGAGGTTTAATTCGTTACCAGGTTCTACATGGGAACGAGATATTCGAGGTTATACCTCGTTTTGTGCAAGAGATATGATACGAAATCCGCTCTGATAACCCCCTTATTTTATAGACCGCGCAGGCTGTCTTTGTTTGTGTAGCCTCACGCTTGAGGGCTTGTCGTTACCCACATTTTCTCACCAGTTTGATTAATGGTTTCGGCGTTAGTCCGCCTGGGATTCAAATCCCAGGCTAATAGCGAAAGTCCGTTAAAACGGACTAATATTTTCTAGCAGTCCACTTAAGTGGACTTTGGCTAAAAGCCCTTGGAATTTATTGCAGGGCGGGTTTTATGGGTAACGTGAGATGTGGGTAACGAAAAGCCCTTCAGGGTGAGGGCTAAAAAGGGTGATGCTAGGCGAATGCGATATCCCGCTCAAGCAACATAAAACAGCGAGACGGACACTTGAGAAGCCAAAAGTTGCAACACTTCTAGATTTGTGCGCGTAAACGATCCAGTAGTCAAGTTATTTTCCAAATAAAGAACGCCAGCAAATTTTTCTTGGTGGAGCAGCGGGTAGCAGAAAATAGACTTCCTTTGAGTATTGCGGATATAGGAATCGTTGGTAAAAATTCCCTCGGTTGCGGCATGGTTTAACACTACAGTTTTTCGCGTTCTTTCCACATAGCGAATCAGCGAAATGGGCAAATTTGACAGCGTCACGATCGCCACCGGAGACACCAAGCGCGTTGCAGCATCGACGGAACCTTCTGCTACTAACTGCAAACGCCCTCCATCCATCAAGAAAAGCAATCCTTTGGATGCTCCAGCAGCTTGAACTGCGATGTGCATCAGGCGGGAAAGCAGTCTGTCAGAATTTGTTTCAGAAGAAATGGCTTGCAAAGCTCTGGCAACTGTGGCTAAATCTATTGCAGCAATACTTCCCGTCGTTTTAGACAAGGTGGAAATTTGAGTTATATCGATTTCCCGTTGTTCTCGCTGCAATACTTTTGAGAAGAATTCTGCGTATCGGGTTTCGAGATCTTTGGCTTTTGCTTTGGCTCCCCAACGAATGTAACTGTAGTAGGACTGAAGTAGGTAAACTTCTGCGGTTGAGTTGCGATCGCATGAGAAATAAAACTCGGCTGCTAGTTCGTTGGCTAAGGCTTCTTCCTGGGTGTATTTGGCGTTTATAGCTCCTTTGAACGCGCGATCGTAATATTCCATTGCCTGAAGTTATCGACCCAAACTTCGCGCTTTTTATGCTTCTACAATGTCGGATTTATGCTGATAGTTCTCTGGAGCGTGAGTCGCCCAGTTTTTCATAATTTTTTGGTTTGATTCCACCTGTTTCAGCGCTTGTTTTTGAGCGGCGAGATCGCCTTGGCTGGCAAACTGGCGACATTGGGCGAGTAAGGCGAGAGAATAGTAAAAATTGTGAACCGCCAATGTCATGAAACCGAGAATGCTCGGCGTATATTTCTCTGCCAATGCTGCATTCTCTACCGCAGCGTTGTATTGCTTGAACAAGTAAAGCAGCATCGATTTATAGAAGTAAATCATGAACAGAGAGGTCATGACATTCGCTGACTGAATCGCAGGCAGCATTGTTGCTTCATCAAAGCGATCGCCCACCAATTGACATGGATGCGCCGACTCTCCTAACAAGTTCAATACTGTTTGCCCCACCGTACTAACCGAGTGCAAAGCATATTCTTGTTTGAGTTTTTGCATCAAATCGATGTAGGGTTGTTGGGCAGTGCTGACTTGTTCCAGTTCTTCCCCAATTAAAAAAGTATAGTGGCAGTAATTAATGCTGCTATAACCGGCATATTCGATATTTCCGGTTGACAAACTTGACTGCAATGCTTCCACAAATGCTGGAATTGTCTGTGACCCATGTTCCTTCCAATGCCGGATAAATGCATTCACGATGTTAATAACTTTGCATTTCAATTCTCTGGTATCAAATTGTGACACCAACTTGAGTGCCAGTTGTCCAAATCGATACCCGGTGGCAATATCTCCCAATCCTCCGCACAGCAACCAGCCATAGAGG
Source organism: Microseira sp. BLCC-F43 (assembly GCF_041929235.1). Classification (NCBI taxonomy): domain Bacteria; kingdom Bacillati; phylum Cyanobacteriota; class Cyanophyceae; order Aerosakkonematales; family Aerosakkonemataceae; genus Microseira; species Microseira sp. BLCC-F43. The sequence goes on along the minus strand of NZ_JBHFNP010000022.1, from coordinate 77,918 downwards.
GCATACCCGTAAGCTGCCTGTGGTGAATTGCCATATTTTATGCTGAGATTTACCATCTTAAAGGTGACGATTGGGAATAAATTGGGGGCTGATAGAAATGCCGGTACAAGAACGGTAATTAACAACCGCATTGCCGCAATTTTATACGGATCGGTCATTTCTGGCAGGTTTGCCAATTCCTCACGCTCGTTCCCACGGCTCTGTGGGAACGCTATTAATCGTCAATTTCGTTCGCATTGAATCTGCCAAAATTCCCAGTTTGCTCGGTTGTTCTGACAAGGAAACTCCCAACAGTTTTAAGGCAGCGATCGCTGTTTTAATCGCTTCTGGCATCCTGTTTTGAGCGATATAAAACTGAACGATTGTCTCGTATACTTTGACTTTTTCTAGCGGATCTCTGGCGTTTTCTAGAACGATATCTGCCAAGTGTTTTGCGCGATCGGGGTGGTAATATATTCTGCTTCGACGGCTTCAACGTGCAAATTCAGCGTTATATCGTAGTTAGATTGCCAACTCGATGCCGTTAGCAATCCCAGTCCTACTGATAAATATCGCACAGCGGCTTCGTAGGCAGTTGCCGCTTTTGCTTTGCGCCCAGCGATTAAATTTAGGGCTGCCAATTGTTCTTTTTCGGCGGAATTAGTAATCAGTTCAACGCCTATATTGAGTTGATTGACGATATCAAAGATATTGTCTTCAATTGCGCTTTCTGGCGTTTTCTGCAACAGCAATTGACCAATCTTGAGGTGAGTGGTTTTCTTATCTTCATCTGGGATGAGAGAATAGGCGGCTTGTTGGATGCGATCGTGTAAAAATTTGTAGGTAACTCCTAACGCATCAAACTGCCATTTTTGTTGTTCTGCATCATCTACAAACATGGGAATTTTGTATGCCTGAGACAGTGGCAAAATCAGTCCAGCTTCTAGGGCGTCCCATAGTTTATCGGCGGTATTAATAATAGATTTTTCGCTGATAATGGTGAGGGTGTCGAGATTAAACTGGTTTCCCATACACGCGGCTAATTTCAGAAATTGCTGCGTTTCTTCTGATAGCCTTTGAATATTTCTCGCTACCAATTCAACAACATTGATATCTGTAATGCCAACTGCCTGAATTTGCTCAAGTTCCCACGTCCATTCCCCCCGATCAAAGTCGAAATGCAGCAGTTGTTCGCTGTGGAGAGTTTGCAACAATTGGGTGAGGAAAAATGGGTTTCCCTGAGTTTTATTGTAAGCAAGGCGCATGAGACTTCGCATCCTGACACCAAGTCCATCCGGTGATGAAGAACCCTCAAACTTTAGGCTTTCACCCAAGGTATCGCAGATCAGTTCGCTCGCGTGAGCAAGGCTGAGTGGCTGAAGCACAATCTGATTTACAACAGCCCCGGCTTGCTGAATATTCTTGATAGTAATAACCGTAGGATGTGTCGGACTAACTTCATTATCTCGATACGCACCAATCAGCAATAAATGATGGGTATCCCCATCGCACAAAATATTCTGAATCAACTTGAGAGATGCCGAATCTGCCCACTGCAAATCATCCAAAAATACAACTAGGGGATGTTCTTCTTTCGCCAACACGCCAATAAATTGTTGAAAGACGCGATTGAAGCGATTTTGAGTTGCCGCTGCGTCGAGTTGGGGTATAGATGGCTGAGAACCAATAATGTGTTCAACTTCGGGAATCACATCGACGATCGCTTGTCCATTCTGTTCTAATGCTGCTAAAAGTGCTTGTTTCCAACGCTCAATTTCCTCATCGGTTTCTGTTAATAACTGCTCGAGCATAGTTTGACATGCTTGAATCAGAGCGGCATAGGGAATATTGCGTTTTAACTGGTCAAATTTACCGGCAATAAAGTACCCGCGTTGTTGTACAATTGCTTTGTGAACCTCGTTTACAACGCTGGTTTTCCCAATCCCAGAGTAACCCGAAACTAGCATTAGTTCGCTACTGCCAGCACTGACGCGATCGAAGGCTTCTAGAAGATTTCGCACTTCATTTACACGTCCGTATAATTTTTGTGTAATCAGAAATTGACCCGATTTATCTAGTTTACCAGGAGTAAAATGAGCAATTTCACCGTTGGATTCCAGTTGGTGCAAGCAAATTTCTAAATCGTGCTTCAATCCTAAAGCACTTTGATAGCGATCTTCAGCGGTTTTTGCCATCAGCTTCATCACGATGTCTGACACCGCGATGGGAATTTCTGCACATACTTGATGGGGCGGAACGGGATTTTTGGCAATATGACAATGCACCAATTCCAGCGCATCGCTTGTTGTAAAGGGTAATTTGCCTGTGAGCATCTGGTAAAATGTAGCTCCCAACGAGTAGAAGTCGGTGCGATAATCTACTGCGCGATTCATTCTTCCAGTTTGCTCTGGGGAAATGTAGGCAAGCGTACCTTCTAGATTTTCCGGATTGCCAATCGCAGGCACTTCTTTTGACAGTCGAGAAGCAATGCTGAAGTCAATTAGCTGTTTCTAAATCTATCAGAATATTTTGAGGATTAATATCTTTGTGGATAATGTTATGTTTGTGAATTTCTCCGATGATTTCAACTAGCTGAATCCCTATGTGTAAAAATGTGCGAACTGGGATTTTATCAGCATCCAATATCTGCTGAAGCGAAATTCCGCCACCATCTGACAGAATTAGGGCAAAATCATTCTGGTTATTTTCTAAACCATAGGTTTTAATAATTCCAGGCACCTGCTCCAAAATCCGCAGAATTTTATATTCGTGGCGTAGACGAGCGATCTCTTCTAGAGTGGGATACTCGGCGTTAATCTTCTTGACAATCGCGCTGGAAAAGTCTGTTTTCTTGCGGACACGATAAATAATGGTATCTCTACCTTCGTAAAGGCATTCGCTGAGTAGATAGTCGGGGAGATTAAATAGCATTTTTCACTCGATCGACTGTGCGATCGCTTAAACCTCGTTCCCTGAGTTTAGTGACTGCTTGTGAAGATTTTGTGAAGTCTGTTGATAAATTGCGTAATTATGAATCGTTTTCGCAAACCGGCTTAACAGTAGGGGAAGCTAGGCAAAAATACTGAGGGGAGCAACTTGATCGGGACTTACGCAACTGTCACATGCGATCGCGCGTCAAAACTGGAGCAAGAACATGGGGAGGGCAGGGCGCTTAAGCTGTTGAATTAGATAGCTGGAGAACCCACCAGATATGGCTTTTACCACCTAGCCCTTTTTGTTCGATCGCAGATCGCATATGACAGTTGCGTAAGTCCTGACCAAATTAATCCCTAAACTTGCCCCTACACATATTAGGGGTGTTTAACCGAACAGGGTATCACGACATTTTTTCGTGTAATGTTTTCAATGCTTTTGTTAATATCTTCTCTTTGACATGTTCCTTGAGCAACGTCTCGATCATTTCCCTTGCCTCGCTATTTTTACCTTCAGCGATCGCTCTGTATGTTTTGTCCCACAAAAGCCGAATGGTTTGATCTATAGGAATCAATTCCCGTTGAATATAGGCAGCAAGTTCAGCCCTATCCATCGCTTTAAAATCTGGCGCTTTGAGTACCAAAATCCAGTTGTCGCTGCGAAAGGGAAAGGCAGGTAATCCTTCTTTGTTGTAGAGGTTGCCAATCGGATTGTTAGCCCAAGCGTAACGAATGGCAATGGGTTGATTCACATCCTTACTCGTCAAAATGACTCGCTCGCCTTGAATTTCCCCCTTCGCCCAGAAAAATTTGCGCTCGCTTCCTGCCAGGGCAAAGCCTTTCAATTCCCCCCCATCTTTAACCGTAAGTCCGCTGCCGATATTATCAAAGGTAACAATCGCTTGATTTCCCTCAAACTGAACCGATTTGTAGACAGGGCCACTGGCAACTAATTGGCGATCGCCGTAGACATTTGCCATTGCTGCTAGGTAAAGGCGATGCCCTGCAAGTTGTTTGTTGAGAGGATGAATATTGGAAACATCTTCTTGTTCACCCAAGATATCGATCGTAGAAACCCGATAAGTTTCGGGAAGTCGCAAGGCTTCGCCCTGGGCATCGCGTACCGCCGGCCACAAATCATCCTCAGAAGGTTGCGTCTGTTGAGGGAGGAAGTTGGCTAACTCCACGAAAATAAAGGGAGCATTGTTACGTTTCCATAGATGCCGCCACTCTTCAATTAAACTGGGAAATAGAACCTTGTACTGTAGCGATCGCTCCGCATTTCCCTCCCCTTGCCACCAAATAAAACCCTTGATGCTGAAAGGGATGATGGGGTGACATCCTCCCACACTGAATCAAAGATTACAGTGTGGGCTTCCAAAGAATCACTTCCTTGGTTTCCTGGTTTTTCCCTTACGGGCTTTCGACACTTGCCTAGATTGAGTTTCTTCAATCCCCGGTAGATCGTCTGCACAGGCAGTTTCCATTCCGCTGTGTCCCAGCGTACTAATGAGAGCTATCCCTCGGTTTCTGATATTTTGACCTGCTGCTACATCTCTATCTGTTTTGTACCCACAATTGATGCAATCATGGATTCTCACACTCAGGTCTTTTTTGACTTCTTCCCCACATTCAGGACACTGTTGAGAAGTCCCCCTAGCATCAACTGAGCGCGAAGAACTTTCCACGCTTCCAACACACATACTTAACGATGCTTCTAAATTGTCCGAACGCAGCGTCGAGCATATGTTTCCCAAACATTCCTTTGGCGCTAGTTCCATAGTCCAGGTCTTCCATGAAGACCATATCTCCAGCATCACAAAGAATGTGAGCTTGTTTGTAATGAAAGTCCTTCCTGGTGTTGTCGGTTTTGTGGTGAAGTCTTGCTACCTTGAGACGTTGTTTCTCATAGTTTTTCGACCTCTTCTGTTTTCTGCTCAGCCTGCGTTGCAGCACTTTCAGCCTACGCAAGCAGTTGCTTAAAAAACTTGGGAGGTTTTACGAGAACGCCGTCGCTGGTTGCCAAGAACTTTTCCAACCCCACGTCAACCCCTATTGCGTGACCGTGAGGAGTGCGGTCGGGAATGCTGACATCACATTGCAGGGAGATAGACACATACCAAATATCCGCTTTCCTCAATATTCTGACTTGCTTGACCACAAATCCCGTGGGGATAGGTCGGTGCAAGTTAATGGGAATTGCTCCAATCTTGGGCAACTTAATATGCAGGTTTGTTACTGGATTCTCTTTGAATTGAGGAAACAGCAGCGACTTAAAATGCCCGTACTTCTTGAATCGAGGAAAGCCAAATCCCCGATGAAGGAAATATTCCCAACCGCGATGCAACTGCTTGATGACTTGCTGAAGCACTTGAGAAGGAACCTTACCCAACTTGGGAAATTCTTTCTTGGCTCGTGGCAAGTTATTAAGCTGCTGAATTTCGTTAGGAAATTTCAGGTCAGGAGGGAGAATATATTCTTTCTCCAACGAACATCTATCAATCAAACACTTTCTGCTGTCGCACCAATCTTTTATCTCCCGCAGTGCATAATTGAATGCGCCACGGCAGATTTCCATCCACTCAACCAATATCTGTTGTTGAGTGGCATTAGGATAGATTCGGTAACGGTGAGTGAGTGTCAGCATTCCTTTATTATAAAGGATTTACTGGTAACAAGCAAAAGTATAAATGTTAATTTTAGGGACATTGAGTCCCGTAAAATTAACCTGGGGGAGTCCATGTATCCCACACTGAATCAGAGATTACAGTGTGGGTCTTATAGCTCCCCCAGACCCCCACAAAAGATAAATCATGCCATTAAACAACTCTCCCGGCTTGGCAAATGTATCAGGATTAATCGGTTCTCTAGGTGGTTCTAAGGGTTTCAGTCCTTGTGCTTCGTTTTTCGCCCTTTGCGCTTCCCAGGCTTGCAGTTCGGCCTTATATCTCTTCATCGCTTCGGGATACAGTTTTTTCCTAGCTTCCCAAACCTCCAATGTTTGAGCAAAATGAGTTTGCATGAACTCTTTACTGAGGAATGTTTCAATTTCTTGTCCCGGCACAGCGACGTGGACAATGCCAACCGGAACCTGCAATCGTTTATGGAGTTCCCTCGCGAAGAAGTAGGCTGTACCTGGAAATTCCCCAACGGTTTGAGGTATGGTGATTGTCCATTGTGCTGGAACTGTTCTCTGGGGTGTATCTGCTGGCCAACCCGCTTCCTGCGGTGACGTATTAGCATCCCAAACCCGAATATCGGGATAATTAGCGCTAGCGATTTCCCGATTGGCATCTTTGCTCTGACTCACCCGCGACCACATATTGCTCTGTCCCCCAGCAATCCATACCTCACCTACCGCCACATTTTCCAAATTGACAGCGTTTGTGCCTTCAATTTTCAGCGTGAATGGCCCTCCCGCCTCACCAGTCGCTACCCTCGCCATCCACTTTCCATCCAAATCGGCGTGGGTGGATACCTTGTTTTCCCGAAAGGTAACGGTAACCGTTGTACCTGGTTTATCCCATCCCCAGATAGCCGCGTCCATCTGTTGCTGAAGAATCATGTTATTCCCGATGATGGACGGTAAAACTAGCCCAGATTCTATCTTGGTACGGGAAGTTAAAGCGAACAGGCAAAACAGCAGGACGCTGAATAATAAAGCATAAACTTTCATTGCTGTACTTCTCGCTTTTTAGGTGCATCTTTTGCCGGACTTACCCAGCGGCGGTGCGTTACTTCGTTAACGCACCCTACTAATCTGAGGCTCTTGCCTCGCCGATCTACGTTACCAGGCAAGAGCCTGGTAACGAGGGGTAAATAAAAAAATCCCCCGGTATCGCTACCAGGGGAAGAATGCGTCACATTTTATCCAACCAATTGAGGCAGCAACTCTCGTTGTTTTGCCATAATTTTGACTGAGCCACTCTCGTCAATATCTACAATGGCTGTATCTCCGTTTTGGATGCGACCTGATAGCATGGCTTCGGCTAAGCTATCTTCTAAACGTCGCATAATTACTCGCCGCAGTTCCCTTGCACCGTAGCTGGGATTGTAGCCTTCTTTGACTACTAATTCTTTGAACGGTTGGGTGAATTCGAGGCTAATTTCTTGTTCGGTTAAGCGATGAGAAACTTCGCGCAACATCAGGTCGGCAATTTGCACGATTTCGTCTTTTGCCAACTGACGGAAGACGATAATTTCATCAACTCGGTTGAGGAATTCGGGTCGGAAGTATTGTTTGAGTTCGTCGTTGACTCGGTCGCGAATGCGGTGATAAGTCGCTTCGGTTTTGTCGTCGGAGAAGTCAAAACCTAAACCACCGCCGCCTTTTTCAATCGCTTTAGAACCGATGTTCGAGGTCATGATTAGTAAGGTATTCTTGAAGTCTACCACGCGACCTTTGGCGTCGGTTAAGCGACCGTCGTCTAACAGTTGCAACAGGGTGTTGAACACATCGGGGTGAGCTTTTTCAACTTCGTCGAACAGGATGACCGAGTATGGTTTGCGACGCACGGCTTCTGTTAGTTGTCCGCCTTCTTCGTAACCTACGTATCCGGGAGGCGAACCGATTAATTTAGAAACCGTGTGAGATTCCATAAATTCGGACATATCTAACCGAATCATGGCTTCTTCTGAACCGAAGAAATGAGCCGCGAGTGCTTTGGCTAATTCGGTCTTGCCAACGCCGGTAGGGCCGGAGAAAATAAAGCTGGCTATCGGTCGGTTGGGACTCTTTAATCCAACTCTGGCGCGACGAATGGCGCGAGAAACGGCTTTGACTGCTTCATCTTGTCCGATGACGCGCTGGTGCAAGGTATCTTCTAAATGCAACAGCACTGCGGATTCGGTTTCGGTAATTTTGTTGACTGGTACTCCTGTCCAAGATGCGACAATGTGGGCGATGTCTTCTTCGGTGACTTCAGGGGTAATTGATGGGCGTTGAGAATTGTTTTGGATTGCGGCAATTTCCCCTTCTAGTTCTAACTCGCGATCGCGCAATTTTCCAGCGCTATCAAAGTCCTGCACTTTGACTGCTGCTTCTTTCTCTTTGGTAACTTTATGCAGTTGTTGCTTGAGTTCCTTGGTAGCAGAAGCTGGCGTATTTTTCAAGCGCACTCTCGAACCTGCTTCGTCAATCAGGTCAATCGCTTTATCGGGTAAGAATCGATCGCTAATATATCGATCTGACAGATTAGCAGCCGCATGTAAAGCAGCATCTGATATTTTAACTTTGTGGTGCTGCTCGTAGCGATCTCGCAACCCAAACAAAATCTCAATTGTTTCTTCAACGCTGGGTTCGCCTACCATTATCGGTTGGAAGCGACGCTCTAATGCTGCATCCCGTTCGATGTGTTTGCGGTATTCATCGAGGGTGGTCATCCCCATACACTGCAATTCGCCCCGTGCTAATGCCGGTTTGAGCATGTTAGCAGCATCCATTCCGCCTTCTGATGCACCCGTACCAATTAAGGTATGGAGTTCATCGATGACTAGGATGATATTTCCAGCTTTACGGATTTCATCCACAATCGCTTTCAGGCGTTCTTCAAATTCACCCCGGAAGCGCGTCCCTGCGATTAACAATCCCATATCCAAGCTATAAACCTGCTTGTCTTCTAACAGATCGGGGATGTTTTTATCAGCAATGCGCTGGGCTAATCCTTCTGCGATCGCAGTTTTACCCACACCGGGTTCGCCAATCAAAACCGGGTTATTCTTGGTGCGGCGACCTAATATTTGGATGGCGCGGGAGATTTCTTTTTCTCGCCCCACAACTGGATCGAGTTTACCTTCGAGTGCTTGTTGGGTGAGATTGGTTCCAAACTCGTCTAACTTTGCGGTTTTGTTTTTGCTTGCTTGCGACGCCCTCGCACCACCCGCAGGTACCGCCGCGACTTCTCCCAACATCCTAATCACCTGCGTCCGGAGGTTAGATAAGTCAACGCCCAAGTTTTCTAACACTCTGATGGCGACGCCTTCCCCAGTCCGGATTAATCCTAACAGCAGGTGTTCTGGCCCGATGTAATTATGTCCTAATTGACGCGCTTCCTCAAAAGATAGCTCGAATACGCGCTTCACTTTGGGGGTAAACGGAATTTCCATCGGCACGTAGCCCGTCCCCCGACCTATAATCTTTTGTACCTCTTTGCGCGCCGCTTCCAGCGTCACGCCGGAGTTAGACAGCGCTTTAGCAGCAATACCCGTCCCTTCCGCAATCAACCCCAAGAGAATTTGCTCGGTTCCCACGAGATTGTGTCCCAGGCGGCGTGTTTCTTCCTGGGCTAGCATCACCGCTTTAACTGATTTGTCTGTAAAGTATTCAAACATGGTGGGTTTACCTCGCCGAGCGGTTCTTTGAAACGGGTGAATGTCTTTCAACCGCTCTATGAACTTTTGTTTACTTTCTGCTAATTTATCCTTTCCCGGCGCGTGTTGCAGTGAGGAAACCCGTAAGCCCTTGGGGGTAGTTGCCGCACTTTTTCCTAAGTATTTATACAGGTTAAAGCCAGAGCAAGAGGGATGTCGCGGGCGGTTTTCACCGATTATCTATGGCGATACTAATCTACATAAACCCGCCCCCAACAAGGGAAAGAAACGCGCAAAAGTAGGGTGTATTTTTGAGCTAAATTGTCAGGGAAACTCCGGTAATATCAAATCCGGTTGCATCGGAATGATTGGCCTTTCTTGGTAATTGGTAATTGCTAATTGCTAATTGCTAATTGCCCCTACAGGTCGTAATTCCGATGCCACCGGCAACGATATCATTTTTGTTTTTAAACTAGCTTAATTTCTTCTTAAACTATCCTTAAATAAAATGCGGCATTTCAAATATAAACTTGGATTTTGGATTCAGGGAATGATACGAATTTCCTCCTTATTCCTCCCTTGATAGAGAAGCAGTGACTAATTTTTCTGATGATAAATGGCAACAAATTAAAGTGCTTGCAGCAAGACTTCAAGCAATTAAAACTATGCTTGAAGTCTTTAACGAGCCAATTGAAAATCGACCTTTCGCTCACGAATTTAATCCTATCAAAGAACAGTTAGAAGCTGATTTTGAACAAACTTTGTCTGCTTTATTAGAGCTAATTGAAGACGAAGATGGTTAAATTAGCTTACCGAAAGTGCAGCCACTTCTTTGTATAAATTACTGCCAAGTGAGGCCGAAATATTACCAAAGCGCGACTTGGGTAGCAAGCCGCGATCGCTATTGGCGATATGTTCCGAAACCACAGGCATTTCTTGCCAGCATCTGGGGCAAAACCAGTATACACCACTTCGTCGAGCGTGCCGGAGTAGTTGATTAGAGCAACAAGGACAAGTATTCATGGCAACCTCTCGTGGAATCGAAGAGTCTAAAGCTTGATTGTGAGAATACGATAAAATTATGAAGAAGATGTGAGGTTAAAATTAACTTATTGTGAACAATCGTAGTAAAACTTAAAACTATAATGAGTAAATTTTGATACATAGTTATGAAATAGCTTCTTGGCTATAAATGCTCGCAACGACAGTAAAATGTGGCTGGTTGGCTGAAAAAATGTATGGGTGGAAGTGTCGTAAGTTACGGCAGTTTTAATTCGGAGGGAGCGCGTATTGTAACAACAAAAACAATTCTGAACTGAAAAGAAGGGGCAATTAACCCCTTGAAAATAACACTAAACAAAGGTAATAGGCGGGGTTATCAAATAGGAGCAGCAGATAGTCTATGTTGGAATTCAATAGTTTTATTTCAGAGGAATTGGCGTTGGCGCCGGAACATCCCTTAGAGCAGAACTTGGAGCGTCCCCTGCCAGATATCAGAGTAGCATCGCCGGAAGAAATTAGGGGGATACAGCGGCGCTCACGCATTCCCGGTATCGTCAGGCGGTTGATTCCGCTCAATTCTACTACGGTTTGGGAGTACTGGTGGTGCGTACCGGGACGGATGCTGTTACCGGAAGATGTGGAAATTATACGATGCGATCGCCAACGAGTCGAAACCATCCTCGCCAAACTAATTTGGTTGTTGGGAGGACACTGTTTTGGGGAAAACTCTTGTTTGTACGGGGATACCGAGTCGGTTCATGATTGGCAGCAGGTAATGGAATTTGCCCGAAATATGGGGATGAGTACTGAGGTGATGGATATTGATTTTATGCCGACAGCGATCGCGCAAGTAAACTTATCCCATCCCTACGACCAATTACCAGTACCAATAGCAGAAGGAAAAACCCCAAACTATGTAGTAGTTGAACCCGGTCATTGGCACATCGAATTTTTCCCATTACAACCCATAGAGGGAGGGTTTGAACTTGTGGAACAAAAACCGATGTGCAGTTGCCAAATTTGGACGGGAAAACCGTTTATCAAAAACCTGGAAACAGGAGAAACCACAACCCGCTACGACTTAGGACTTGGCACCCCGTTGGATATTACCAGTCATCCTTGGTTAAGTTTGAGGCAGGAAGATGTTGAGATTAAGATACCTCTTGGGGTAGGTGAAAGCGATTAGACAATAGACCTCTGGCAAAAGTCCTTTTCAGAAGATGGCAAGGGCGGGCGAGACGCCCACCCCACAAATTCACTCACATTCTTCTGGCAAGGGCGGGCAATACTACCCACCCCACAAATCGACCAACATTTCTTATGGAGTGGGCGGGCAATACTACCCACCCCACAAATCGACCAACATTTCTTATGGAGTGGGCGGGCAATACTACCCACCCCACAAATCGACCAACATTTCTTATGGAGTGGGCGGGCAATACATTTCTTGTGGGGTGGGCGTCTCGCCCGCCTCAAATATTTTTGCAATAGATCTAATGATGTAGCTAAGCAAGAAACCCGGTTTCTGACAGTTCTAAGACAGAGGGGAACTTTCCTGAATCAATATTCGCCTGATTATTTATCCAACTTTGGCAGAAAAAGTTTTATATTTGAGCAATGAAAAAGCAATTACTCAATCCCAGGGGCATCGTGCTTGCGGCTATTATCACTTTAGCGGCGCTGGGCTCGATTGCAGGGTTATCGATGACAAAACCAATGCCAGCATCTGCTGATGTTACGAATACCACTTTGGTTAAGCAGGCAAGTACTATGAATGAAAAGCTAGTTGCAGCGAATACTAAGTTTGGCTTTAAACTGTTTTCGGAAATTTTCCAGCAAAACAGCAGCCAGAACATTTTTGTTTCGCCTACCAGCGTTGCGATCGCTCTCGCCATGACCTACAACGGCGCCAACGGTTCTACCCAGCAAGCAATAGCTCAAACTTTAGAATTCCAAGGCATGAGTTTGGATGAAATTAACCAAGCACAGCTCGCTTTAAGCCAAATTTTAACCAATCCAGACCCCAAAGTTCAGCTAACTATTGCCAATTCCCTCTGGGCGCGAGAAGGAATCAACTTTAAGCCAGATTTCCTCCAAAGAAACAAAGATTTCTACAAAGCACAAATTACCAATCTAAATTTCAACAAGCCCAATGCGGTATCGACAATCAACAATTGGGTAAACCAGAATACCAAGGGCAAAATTCCTACCATTATCGACCGAATTAGTCCCAATGCAGTGCTTTATCTGATCAACGCAATTTACTTTAAAGGCAGTTGGACTGATGAATTCCCCAAAAACGCCACTAAAGAACGTCCTTTTACCTTGCTCAACGGAACGCGCAAACAGCACCCGTTAATGTCCCAGTTTGGCAGATTTCGCTATTACGAAAATGAATCGTTTCAGGCAATTAGTCTGCCCTACGGATCGCGGCGGATGAGCATGTATGTTTTTCTACCCAAACCTAACGTGACGCTGCAATCTTTTTACAGCAACCTGACACTAGAAAACTGGGAACAATGGATTAAACAATTTAGGAATAGAGAAGGTTCGATTGTTTTACCCCGCTTTAAATTAGAGTATGACATTAGTCTGAAACAAACTTTGGCAGCATTGGGGATGGGTATCGCGTTTCAAGACCGAGCTAATTTTACCGGGATGACCTCGACTCCTGTCAATATTAATGAGGTCAAACACAAAACATTTGTCGAGATAAATGAAGAAGGAACCGAAGCCGCAGCGGTGACTTCTGTTGAAATTAGGACAACATCTGCAATGCCGGTAGATGAACCATTTAACATGGTTGTAGATCGTCCGTTCTTTGTGGCAATTCGAGATAATCAAACGGGTACTTTGTTATTTATGGGTTCGATTGTAGAACCGCAGCAATAACATCAGAAACCCGGTTTTTCTAATAATACCTTCGCCAATTTTCTGAAGCGCCCACAAGAAGAAAGCATGTGGCTACACAAACAAAGCCTGCCTCCGCAGGCTAGAATTCCTACAGGCTGCGGAGGCAGCCTTTGTTTGTATAGCGACACCCTTAAGGGTGTCGGATTTTGGCGAAGGTATTGTTAAATAGCCTATTTTTTCCAAGGTAATTTTGTTCCCATTTCGGTTATGGCAGAAAAGATTAGATACAGAATCAGTAAACCTACACCCGCGATAAATGCTAGTAAATCGTTATCCATTTTGAGCGATTAACACTATTCAAGCTATCGTTCAATTTTAAATAAAAATAGGGCGGGCTTTCCGGCCCACCCCACAATAATTTCAGTTATTTGTTGCGATTAAATGGCGTTGGGTGCATCTCTGGGATGAACTTGAAACCATTCAACGGATGATAAACGACTAACTATCTTGGCGATACATTGCTTCAACCGAGAGTAAAATTTTGCTACGGCTGGAGCTAATATCGATGGTTCTTCTTCCGTGAGTTCGTTTGAGTTTGTGCTTTCGTTGTCTGATGACTCGGTTGGCGGTTCGACTTCCGCTGCTGTTGCTTCAGTAATATCCCGGTCATCATCAGTACTTTCCGATACTTCTGTTCTCGGGTGTGAATCAGCGATCGCCCCGTTCGTAGTAGGCGCTTTAGCGCCCCCGTCTTCTTCACCGTTCGTAGTAGGCGCTAAAGCGCCCCCAGTTTCGGCTGCTGTCGATTCGGGAGAAGCTAATACAGCTTCTTCCCCAGCATCCGGATCTGCAAGCGTTGAGGAAGCGTCTATCTCTTCTGCCTTTGTTGGCGGTGGTGGTGTTGGTATAAATGGTGCCATTAAACTTGGCACGGCGACCTCGCCAGCGGCTTGAATTAAATTTGCCCCGCGGGCAACTGCACCCTTAGTATCTTTGGAAGCACCTGCGGCGTAAGTCAAGGTGACAGAAGCAGCTTTGCGGTTGATTCTCAAACTCGTAACCCAAGGATCTTCTTGTGCTAACAGTTCGAGGCGACGCGCATACTCGGAATCCGTAGCAACTCGATCTACCTGGAAGCGCAACCTTCCGGGAATGGCGTGGGCGAGGCGGTAAGCGATCGCATTTCCCAAATGTCCATCATTATCGAATTGTAGCGGTTGAGATGCTGGGATTATCTCTGGCTGAATCGAGGCAGGTTCATCCCCATTTTGATTAACCTTATTTTCAGATTGGGAAACTTTTACTTTTGATTTTGCTTGAGTTTCCCCAACTGCCAAAGGCATGATAATATCTCTTTCCACCTGCTGCATCAGCTTGCGGGTGAAACTTGCCGCTATCACGTAAACAGGAATTGTCCACAAACCCTGTAATTTCAGCGCCCGGACTATCAGCAATCCCGCCACAATCGGGATAATTGTAGTCAGTTGCTCTTGCCAAAAATCACCAGACTGCAAGAATGAAAAATCTTGTTTCGGTTGCTGGGAAGGTAGCGCAGCACTTGCCAAAACACCCCATTGTTGAAGTCGTTCCAACAAACGGGATAAAGACAGCGTCGAGGGATCGAAATTAACCGTCAGACTGCCAGTTTTTGCATTGGCGCTGACATTGCGGATACCTTCTTGCTGCTGCAATCGTTGCGCCAGGGCATCCAATTGGTCAGACAATAAATATGCATCTGTTTTACTGCCGCCTGTAACGCCAAGACGCACCCGCCCCGGCATTGCATGTAATACTTTTAAACCAGATTTTAGAGCCATTTTACTCATTCTCCCTGCGCGGTTGCGGCTCGCTGGTATAGTGGAGTTTGATAAAGCTATCAAAAGAATACCATGCTAAAACGTACCAAGGAATAATCTCTAATTGCAGACCTCTAACCAGTAACTGTCGTATCGACAGCGCCCCCAGTGCCAGGGGCATTAATATCCGCAGATCCACCACACCATTTGTTCCTTTTCTCACTCGCCGATTCAGGTCATAAACAGCAGACGTAATATTCGATGCTACCTCGGATCTGCCGCCAGCGATATCGGCGAAAATTACGCCTAAATCTCGCAACATAGCGTAAACATCTTCACCGCTAACATGCTCAGGCGCGTGCATAATAGTAATGCTGCCGGTTTGGGGATTTGTCCTCACATCATAAATCCCCAGTTGAGACTTTAACGCTTGAGTAATCGGTTCCAGCGCCTTAGAATTGCGGTATTGATGAGCTACTTTAAACCGCATCCGCCCAGGGGTAGAACTGACCATGCGGCTTTCAATTGGTGTCGCTCTCTTTACTAAAGCTGTTGCATTCATTGCTCTTGATTCTCTCTGCCTACTATCTAACTTCAAACTTTAGATTGAACTAATTTTAAATCTTAATTCTTAAATCCCTAACCATTGAAATCAACTCTTTTTTTCTCTTCTTCCCTCTTCTCTCTGCGTACTCTGTGCCTCTGTGGTTCATTAAAAAATCTTTTCGGTATAGGGGCAAGGCATCAACAACTTTCCCCTGCCCTACCCCTAGTAACCTTACGTATTCGGCGCTTCAGGATGAGAATTTGTTTCCAGTACCTTTTGCTCGTCCAGCGCCAGTTCAGACTTAGCTTCGGCTATGATATCGCCGAAAACTTCCCCAGCTTCAGCAAAAGCGCCTTTGCTTTTTTCGTAGGCGACAATTCCGCCTTTAATAATTGTTTTGGCAATTGGTTTGCCAATTTTAGCGACTGCTGGAATCAGTAATGGGGCTAAAAAGATCGCTCCCACGCCCGCAACGATACCGGGGGTCCCCATATCTTCGACTAATTCAATTGGTTTAAATGCCATTGTGTTTCTCCTTACAGTTACAAATCTTTCAAGGGTTCAGTGGTGTAGGGGCGGGTTTTACCTACTATTGATGCAATTATCCACAATTTATTTAAACCCGCCCTCCGTCAGTCGTCAGACAAGCGACGACTTTGGCTTTTTTTTCCCGTTCATCAGCGGGCGCAAACCGTTCACCCCAGCGACGACGCTGGTTCCATTATTCACGATAGTTGCCGCTAAGGGGCTAATCCCAACCGCTGCTGCGGCGATGAGGGCAACCAGGTTTGGTGCAATCACGATGCTAGTATTTTGATGGATCAATCGCATCGCTTGTTTAGCGATCGCAACAGCTTCCACCAAACCCCGCAGATCGTTACTCATCAACACCACATCGGCGGTTTCCCGCGCTACATCCGATCCATCAGCAAAGGAAACCGAAGCATCGGCATAAGCTAAGGCGGCGGAGTCGTTAATCCCATCGCCGACAAAGGCAACTGTTCTGCCTGCTGCGTGCAACTGTTTAATTACAGCTGCTTTATCTTCTGGAAATGCCTCGGCGTGGGTTTGCGCTGGCGGGATACCCAATTGGGCAGCTACGGCGTTGGCGCGTTGGCGACTATCCCCGGTGAGCATGTGTATTTCCATACCTGCTGCCGTTGCTAGCGCCCGAATCACTTCCGGGGTTTCTTTCCGTAGGGGATCTGTATATTCCACAATCCCCAAACATTCGCCGTTGCTGGCGACGAAGATCGACGATACCCCGTTGGTTTTGATTTCTGGATGCTCTGCGTACAGAGGTTCCGTACTCACACGGTCAAGGCGCAGGAAGCGATCGCTGCCTACCAACACGACCTGCCCGTCTATTTCTGCCCTGACGCCCAGACCCACTTGATACTCCCACTCGCCGCGAGTCAGGTTATTAACGCCTTTATCTTCAGCGTAGCGCACAATTGCCGATGCAACCGGGTGAGTTAAACGTTTTTCAGCAGCTGCGGCGAGTTCTAACAACCGCATTTCTGGATTTGCCCAATCTTTCAGCGCCGAAGATACAGTTCTCACCCCAATAACTGCCACATCCCCTTGAGTCAGAGTGCCTGTTTTATCGAACACAACCGCATCGACTTTAGCTAACTGTTCTAAAGCACGTCCGCTGCGGATTAAAATCCCCCGTCGCGCGGCATAACTCAGCGCTGCCAAAACAGTTGTGGGAACTGAAACCCTTATCCCCGTTGCAAAGTCGAGGGTGAGAACTGAAGCTGCCCGCGCCAAGTTGCGAGTTCCAGCAAACACAATCCCGCCTAATAATAATGTCGGAATTACCGCTTGGTTGGCAACTTTCGCCGCGTAATTTTCAATCTTGGTATCGTGAATCGGTGCTTCTTGCATTAACCGGATGCTTTGTCCCGCCCTAGTATCTGCACCGACTCGTTCTGCCAGAATATAAATTTGCCCTTCCCGCACCAAGGTTGAAGCATAAACTTCTTCCCCAGTTTCTCGCATTACCGGCATCGACTCGCCGGTGAGCTTTTGCTGGTCAATTAATGCTTTCCCTTGGATAATGTGACCGTCCACGGGAATTTGTTCGCCGGGGTAAACAATAACCGTATCGCCCCGCACCACTTCTTTGATGGAAATTTCTTGTTTTTTCCCGTCTCGTTCCACCCAGACAAATTGTCCCAAAGAGTCGAGTAAATCGAGGGTTTGTTTCTTAGAAGCTCGCGCCGTCCGCTCTCGAATTGCTTCGCCAAATTCGACTAAACTCAACATCAGCGCCGGGGTAATAAAGTGACCTTGGCAAGTGGTAATCACAATTGCCGATAAGTCTAAAAAGTCGATATTTAATCGCCGTTCTTGGGTGATGCTTTCCCAGGCGCGTTTTGCCACTGGCAATGCAGTAATTGCAATTGTCCCGGCGATAATTGCAGCTGGAATTGGTAAACCCAACGGCCCGCCCAGGAGTGCTAAAGTTGAAGCGATCGCTGGTAATTTCATCCCCGCCCAGCAGCTGCTCTCCTCTGACGGTTCCGCTTTTGCCTGTTGAACAGGAGTATGTTCCGATACAATTGCTGTCTTCGCTAACTCGATCAACCTTTGTAGTTGACTTCCCATTTCTCCATCCGAAACTCCTTTGTTTTCGTATGTGAATGCCACCGAAGCCGCCGCGCGGTTTATCCGTATCGTTTTTATTCGAGTATCTAATGCGACTAAACTTTCCAACCGTTGGGCATAATCTGCATCGTAACCGAGTCGAGGGACTCGAAACCGCACCCGTCCCTTGACTGCATGGGTAACGCTACACGCTATTTCTTGCTTAGCAAGGGCGTAAGTTTTCCCCTTACCATGCCCATTTTTGTGACCGTTAGCCAAGCCATTTCCGTTCGCCGAATGTAGGGCAACTGGTGGCGGATGCAGTGTCATGACCTGTGAAGTTTCTTCCATTTTTCCCTCAAATTAAAACGTGAAGTTTGCGAAGTTTAACGATCCGGGAAGCTTTCGCCCCGCCATAAAGCGGTTTTCCAGCTTGACTTTTGAGCAAACAGCAACTTGATGGAATTTCAGCTTTTCGTACCTCCAACGAACAAGCCAGAATAATCAACTTAGCAATCGGCTCAAGTAAATTTTTTTCTGAACTTTGTCTGTCATCAGATATTACCAAACCCGGCAATATTTCCCCCTCATTCTTCTTCAGCCCGCGCCGGCGGGCTTCGCCTGTATAGCCCCACCCTTCAGGGTGAGGGCAGCGATCGCCGCCATTCTCCAGCCCGCGCCGGCGGGCTTCGCCTGTGTAGCCCCACCCTTCAGGGTGACCGTGGCTTTGGTATGAGACAGAGAAAATCTCCCCATCTCTCCATTGCAAAGTTTCTCCTTTCCGCCGTTGAGTCAGCCAATCTTTCTCAATATATTTCCCAGCAGACTGAATCAAACTCACAAGATCGGATATTTCCAATGGGGGGGATTGATAATCGAACGCCACCGATGCTGCGTTGCGGTTAATCCGCACGCCGGTAATGTTGCTGTCAGATTCAGCCAACATTTGCAAGCGATGGGCATATTCTGCATCGTGGACAAGCCTTGATACCCGAAACCGAACTCGTCCGGGAATTGCATGGACAACGCTGTAGGCTACTTGCTCGCTAGGAGAAAAGAACAGCGGTGCAACTTGGCGTTTAGTCCCCGCCTCTGGCTTTAGTGTCTTGCTCCAAGCACGCCACAACCATAAAAGCGCTTGCCAAAGCGAATCCAGAATTGGTTGTGTCTGTTTCGTCGATTTAATCTTCGCTCTTAGCATAGCTTGGCCTCCCATGCAAGACGCTGACTCAAGCTTGTCAGTAAACGTGCGCCATGAAGTTCAAAATTAAATTGAGCGCTGGCGGCTTCAGCCCAGTTAAATAGGTAATTTTTGGGGGGTTATGGGGCAGGTGGGCAAGTGGGCGGATGGGAGGAGATTTTGCCTTTACACGCGCCTGAAGGCTTTGGCTGTTGGTATTTTCTGCCACAGCAGGTGTCGCAGTATAAGAAGTCGGCTTAAACGCTTCCCCCGCACGCTGAATTAACTCGACCAAACGAGAACGGATTTCAGTTTCCGCAACCGCTTTGGCATCGTAGGTGAAAGTCACCGAAGCCGCCGCTCGATTCACGCGCACGCTGGTAATATTGCTATCAGCTGCGGCAAGTTTTTCCAGTCGGCTAGCATAAATACCGTCCTGAAATAGCCGCGACACCTGAAACCGTATCCGTCCCCGCACCGCATGAACAACGCTGAAAGCAATCTTTTGCTTGACCAGCGAAATCGTCCCCGCGTCCCCGCGTCCCCGCGTCCCCGCGTCCTCCTCTTTCTCCCCTTCCTCAAACTGTTCGATCAACTGACGAGTTGTACCCGCAGCCAGCAGGTAAACTGGAATCGCTGGTAAGCCGCCAATTCCCAAACCGCCAGTAATCAGCGCCCCGGCAATTAAAGGGATGACCGACTCCAGCTGAGTCGAATCCAGCCAAAACCCATTTGTCCCATCTTCTTCATCTGGAAATTCTGTCGCTGCTGCAACGCCGCATTTTTTCAGCACTGCAAACATCTGCGAATAAGACAGCGTATTTTCATCAAACGTAACGACCAAGCTGCCAGTTTGTATATTCGCGTTGACGTTGCAGACGCCCTCTTCTTGTCGCAGTCGTTGTGCAAAGTCTTCCAGTCGATTTTCCCAATAATCAGCCAAGAGCAAACTGCTGCCAGATGCACGCAGTCGCACTCGACCAGGCATAGCATGTACAACTTCTAGCCCACTCTCAGCGGACTGTACAGTGTTCCCAGTCATTTTTTGTTTTTCTCCTAATGATTCAGTTCTGGTATCGCGGGTCGATGGTTTCTCAACGGCACTCTTGCCGCTGTTTTCAACATCTCAAACCAACGACCCCACTCCTAATACGGATGAAGCGGTAGTGCCAGAACTGTGTCTTAGAAGTTTTGGTGAATGGCACCAGCACAGCATTTTGTGACATTAGCGTTGCCCCCCCTTGGTTCCCAACCAGTACTACAAGTTGAAAGCAGCGTCCCATGCTTGGTTGCCGTCTCTATGAGCAATCTCTAACTTATGGTGTAGAAGACATCCTCTGATGACAGCGTTTTTCCCCTCTAATGGCTGAGCTTGCCGATTGCGCGTCCTGGGGCGGCTTTTGGCGGCCTTGGGACTTGCCCTCGTACAGCCGGAGGTTAACAGCAGGTTAAGCTCCTCTTTACGTAAGCTTAAATATAACACCAATTTTCTTAATGCGTATATTTTGCTGGGAAGATTTATTTTAATTTGCAATTGTATAGCGTAGCACAGCAGAGCCTGAAACAATTGTGGCTGTAGGCGATCGCACGCCAACAAAGTGCTGTTTTAGCTATAACAATAGGCGTAAGCTATGGGATATTTCAAAAAAACTTAATATAGGGGCGGGTGGGAGAGCGTGAGCGAGACTGGCTACGCATATCGCATCATAATTATTTATTGAACCAACCCGAAATCCCATATTTTGGTTAACAGTTAGATAAATGGCAGTTTATCAAGTCCGTCTCCTAAATCCTGCAATCGGTTTAGACCGTACAATTGCAGTACCAGACGATCAATATATTCTCGATATGGCAGAAGCAGCTGGTATTCGCTTGCCATCCGGGTGCAAAATCGGCGAGTGTTCCGCCTGTGTCGCCAAGTTAGTCAGTGGCGAGGTAGATCAAAGCGAGCAAAAATTTCTTCGTCCTGAAGAAATTGAAGCCGGGTACACGATTACCTGCGTGGCTTACCCTTTATCCGATTGCACGCTATATACCCATCAAGAAAAAATTCTGTATCAATCGTCACTTTATTATAAAAAATAGGGAGAGGGAAACAGGATTGTCATGCTGCCAAAATCTAAAATCTGAAATTAGCAATGAACGAGGATAAAACCGCAGTATTAGAAGCGAATAAAGCTTTTTATCGAGCTTTTGAACGAAAAGATATCGAAGCGATGAGCAGCGTTTGGTCGCAAGGAGTGGCGACGATTTGCGTTCATCCTGGATGGCAAGCGCTCAAAGGTTGGAAAGACATTCGCTATTCTTGGGAGCAGATATTTAAGAATACAAATTACATCGAAGTTGAACTAGAAATAGTCGTCGCCGAAGTCAGGGGCGATATTGCTTACGTTGTCCTGGTTGAAAATGTCTTTCAAGTTATCAACGGTAGGAGAATGCAAGCGCAGTCCCTAGCAACAAATATCTTTGAGCGCATGGCGCAGAAGTGGTATTTAATCAATCATCACGCCAGTCCCGTGATGCGATCTTGAGGCAGAAACCCCTGGGGAGGCTCTGCCTCGTCTGGCGACTGGTGCAAGATCTGAGTTAAAATTTACTGGAAAAACCGATCTAGATCGGCAAACAAACCCGCGTAAGTAACTACGGGATTGTTGTAGCCTTTGAGATTAACGGTATATTGCTGAAAAATAGATTCAAGGTTGTTTAACATCGATAAATATTTGTAAGTGCTTTCGGCTAAAGCTAAGTCGCGCCCAACATCTTGAGTAGCAGAACCAAGAAGAGAAGCCGCATTAAAGGTAGATTCTAAAGATAAGTAGTAGAGGCGTTCGCCAATCCTCATATTATCAACGAGTCCATACCCCGTATTAATTCCTGCCCCGATGCTTAACCGGAAAGGTAAGGACTCTCGATTTAACTGGATTGTACGTTTGTTGATGGCGCTGATGGCTTGAAAAACCTGGAGAATATCTACATTATTGAACCCATGATAGCGATGAAACCAGATAGCTTTGATAACTCCGACATTGCCGCCGACATTTTTGTCTACTAAGCCACCCAAGGAGGTAATAATATTCGTAATCTCTCGATACCAAGTGTCGAGGGAGGAGGCGAGGATTTGTTTGTCTATTTGCTGAGTTAATAACTTTAAATTGCGAATATCGATAACCATTACCGAGGCTAGACGCCAAACGAACCGCGTCCCGATTTGGGTATTGCTGGTATCCTGTGTTGATGTTCCATCTAGCACGAGGTTTGTACTGAGGCAGCAGAAGGCTAGATTAGTATTGCCAAATTTTATCCGATCGCCATGGCGTAACCTGAGAGGAACAATAACCCTACACCCATTGACAAACGAACCATTTCTACTAATTAAATCGAGCAGATAAAATCCGCCCTCCTCGTTACACTGTAATACTGCATGATGGCGGGAGATTAACCGATCTGGCAAGACCAAATTGTTATCCCCACTCCGCCCAATAGACCAGCTAGTACCGCCCACCAAGGGTAGGCAGCAATAACCGTTTGAGATTTGGATTACCAAAAATGGTTGGTTGAATAATTCCGGAGGTAGCACGCTGTAACGGGCAGGTAAAGTTATCTCTAATTTAGGAGAGTTTTAGCGGTTTGTTGGCGTGGAGATGCACTGATTGGATAGGGGGAAACTAGGGAGACTTGGCTACTTTAACAACCAATCCGTAATTTGCCCAGATTATAGCTTAGGCTGCCAAGTCATTGTCTGGCAAGGCTTTAATGATTTGTTAAACTATATAAGCGTGAGAAAAGTCAATCAACCCAAGAGCAAGGACGCCCACCGATGACGCTCTCTACTTATTCGAGTACTCTCCTTCTGTCTCAGCAACTGCCGACGCTGCAATATAGCCCTACACCCGCGCGCTTCGATCAAACTTGGGAAGCTCCCTTAGCTACCCTGCTGGGATTGGGACGTGCCGCAGGTGCAGACTTGATCGAATTTTTCTTAGAGCGCGTCAACTACATCAGCTGCCTCGCAGAAGACGACGCCATTACCAGCATCGCACCCCGCCTTACCACGGGCGCAGGAGTGCGCGTGTTTCGCTCCCAAGCTGATTGCTACGTCAGCACCAACGATTTATCATTCTCTGGATTAAAATCAGCGTTAGAAAAAGGTCTTTCGATTCTGGGATTGCAACTCCCGGCACCCAATGCCTATATTCCGGAAATAAACTTGGAACTCCTGCGAGACTACGCTACAAAAAAAGGAAAAGATACTTGGCTGGCCTCATGCAGTTCGATGCGGGAAATGGGAGAAATTCTGCTCGCTGCGAATGACAAGCTAAAGCAAAAAGCCTCCCACGTGCAATCCAGACGCGCCACCTATTTTAGAGATTGGCAAGAAGTGTTAGTTGCCGCCAGCGACGGGACTTTTGCCCGCGATATCCGTCTGACACAATCGGTAGGATATAACTTGTTGTGCGCCGACGGGGCAAATCGTTCCTCAATCAACGAACGTGCTGGTACTACTAGCGATGCTAATTTCTTGAGAAATTGGAATTACGAGGGCGCGGCGGAACAAGTAGCAGAATCAGCTGGAAAAATGCTCTACGCCGATTACGTGGAATCGGGAACTTACCCGATTATCATGGCGAATAACTTTGGCGGGGTAATTTTCCACGAAGCTTGCGGACACTTGTTAGAAACAACTCAAATTGAACGCAAGACGACTCCCTTTGCCGATAAAAAAGGCGAAAAGATTGCCCACGAAAGTTTAACCGCTTGGGACGAAGGACGCTCGGAAAACGCTTTCGGCACCGTCGATATGGACGATGAAGGAATGCCGACTCAACGCACTTTATTGATTGAAAAAGGCGTCCTGAAAAACTTCTTAGCAGACCGAGCAGGTTCGTTGCGTACCGGACATCCCAGAACAGGTAGCGGACGCCGGCAAAATTATACCTTTGCTGCTGCGTCGCGGATGCGAAATACTTACATCGCTCCCGGAGATTATGCCCTAGAAGATTTATTCGCTTCTGTGGATAAAGGGATTTACTGCAAAAAGATGGGCGGCGGTAGCGTCGGTGCTACGGGGCAATTTAACTTCGGAGTCGATGAAGCTTATCTGATTGAAAATGGCAAAATTACCAAGCCGTTAAAAGGAGCCACTCTCATCGGCGAAGCAAGCGAAATCATGAACAAGATTTCGATGTGTTCCCAAGATTTATCCCTCGCCCCCGGTTTCTGCGGCTCGGTCAGCGGTAATATTTACACAACTGTTGGACAACCGCATATTAAGGTGGATTCAATTACCGTAGGTGGACGGTAATAGGTAATGGGTAATAGGTAAGAGGTAAGAGGTAAGAGGTATTTTATGATCAATTACAAATTACCAATTACCAATGATCAATGAGCAATGAGCAATTAGCAAAATCTATGTCGAGTATCAACGAAATTGCATCTTACGCCAAGGAAAAAGCCGCGCAACTCGGTATCAAGAAATTCGATATCTATGGATCGAGTGTCGATGAAACTAGCGTGCAAGTAGATCGGGGAGAACCGAAGCAGGTTAAGGCATCCCAGCGTTCAGGGGTGACAGTTCGAGTTTGGAATGAAAATAATACTGTAGGCATTACCAGCACGACAGATGTAGATGCCAATGGACTGGAATTAGCTTTAAAAACTGCCTACGAGGCAAGTTTTTTTGGTGCGAAGGAACACGTACCAGATTTTAGTCCGGAAGCTTTTGCTCCCGTGGCAGATATACCCAATGAGAAAGCAACGCAAGCACCAGTTTCTAACTTAATCGAAAGCTTGATAGCGGTTGAGAAGCAACTCATGGAAGCGCATCCGGCGATTAAAGGCGTGCCTTATAACGGACTGTCGCAACGAGATATTGACAAGTTTTATCTCAATAGCGAAGGCGCGCTGCGAAACGAATCTCGCTCCTATGCTTCGATCTATCTTTACAGCAAAACAGAGGAAGAAGGAAGAAAACCTCGCAGTGCTGGTGCGGTTAGAATTAACCGCAGCGTCGATATTTTAGATATTGATGGATGCCTGAAGGAAGCGGCAGAGAAAACTATCTCTCATTTGAATTATGAAAAAGTCAAGTCGGGTAAGTATTGCGTGGTTTTCTCGCCGGAAGCGTTTTTAGATTTGTTGGGTGCTTTTTCTAATCTGTTCAACGCGCAAAGTATTCTGGATAAGCAAAGTCTTTCGACTCCGGAATCTTTGGGAGGGCAAATTGCTTCGCCGCTGCTTTCTGTGTGCGATGATGCTTTGCATTCTGGGAATATTTCGGCAGAAACGTTTGATGGGGAAGGGACGCCAACTCGCCGAGTTTATCTGGTGGAAAATGGGATTTTAACGGGTTTTCTCCACAGTTCTGGGACGGCGAAACGGTTGAATGCTCAGCCAACCGGACATGCTAATATGGGAGCTAAAGTGACAGTTGGATCGCACTTTTATCACGCCTTCCCAGGCGATCCGGCGGAACGGGAGTACAGTCTTGATACTGCTGAAAATATTATTTATGTCGATGACTTGCAAGCACTCCATGCCGGGGTGAAAGCGTTGCAAGGTTCGTTTTCTTTACCGTTTGATGGGTGGATGGTGAGTAACGGTAAGTGGACGAGTATTGATTCGGCGACGGTGGCGGGAGACTTTTTGCAAGTCCTGAAGTCGATTGTTTTTGTGGAGAAGGAGGAGAAGGTGACTCCAGGGGGTGTGTGTCCGCGAATTTGGGTTGATGGGTTGTCGATTACTGGGGATTGATCCTTAAATGGGAAACCGGGTTTGTTATGTTTCTAAACAAACCCGGTTTCGGCGATTCAAGGTAGTCGAGTTAACCATCTTATGCTGTTTCTAACCAATCAAATATCAGGTCTAGCTGGGACAAGGTGATCAGTCCGTACTGCCACAGAATAATCGGTAAGGTACTGGTAGAATTTTCACTTTGTCGCATAGCTAGGGATATAGATGTATTGGGGACAGCTAAGTCTTCTTGTAAAAAGTTTATTAATCTGGTCATTTTAATGGTTTCCATTGTTTTATTGGGTCGTTAGTTGGCCCCTCCATAATCGTTATTATTGAGTCTGAGCTAAAATGCTGGTTTTGGAGGCGATCGCATCATGTTTTGGATGTGATCTCGATCGCTAGTTTTGACGCTCCTATCGCTTTACGGATATGGCAGCATATAATGCCACCTCTCTGGGAATCTTTAATCCGGGTGATTACCGTTGTTCCGGATTCATTAGCAGAAAAATTAACCAGCTGTTACAGGGGGTGTTACCCCCCGCCGATAGATCTCGCGCGCATAGTCAGTCCAAATTCCTTGTCCCCAGTAACGAAAACAACTGGTTTGCAGCAAAAGATTGTAAAGCAGTGCTTCGCGAGAGCGAGTATTCCGTGTTTCGTGGAATAAAGCGCTGAGTTTATTGATCGGAGTTAAAACATTTTCATACCCTTCGATCCAACTCAAGTGATTTGTCCAAGAAGCCCCATCCATGTGAAAATTAGGATGGGTTTGTTTTAATTGCTCAATCGCATTCTCCACCGCATCGGGGGTACAGTTTTCTTGGGAAACTCGCTGCCAAATTAGGTGTTGCTGGATTGGTTGACAGGCGGGATAATCATCCCCGTCGCAACCCGCCGCTTCGATTAGTTCTAGATATTCGGTTCCCGTCATTCCTACAACGCCTTTGGTTCCCGCGCCTTGTGCCATTTCGTCCCAAGCTTGTTTAAAGGCGTTGGGAAATTCGTTCATCATCACCCCGCCATTTTCCCCATCGCCAATTTGGGTAACGAGTGGCGGAACTAATACGTTACCCAATAGTTTGGGAGCATAATTTTTGGCTTCGTAGTAAGGTTGCATTTGTCCGACTAATTTTGTATCGGAACCTTGGGTTTTAATTAGTGCTGTAATACTCAGGGTTTCGCCGTGGGAGTTGCGCGCAATTAAACGATGGGGTAAATATTTTTCAGATAAAGGTAAGCCTTCAATGGTTTCGACTGAGTGTTCTTGCACCATTACCCAGCGATAACCGCATTCCTTGAGTGCTTTCACAAAAGCGAATAAGGTATCGGGATGATTGGGAAGGTGCATTTCTGGGGGAGAAAACCCTTTGACTCGCGCCAATGCTTCCCAACCAAATATTGCCGCAAAATGATGTTGCCATGCTTGGATGTGCAGTTTGATATCGGGGATGGGAGTGGAAGGGACGACGGCGTGACTCCACATCGTACCCAGCCATTCTACATAAGGTTGGTAGGCAGGGTCGCATGTAATGCGCTTGAGGTTTTCTAGGATATCCCCGCGTCCCATTTGTCTAAGTCCCCACAAAAGATTGCCGGAATAGTCCAGCATGATGCGCGGGTTGCATCCTTGCGCTACTAATTCGGGGATAAAGTCTGCCATGCGACTATAACACCAAGCGAATGCACCGGCGTTGTGGTTGTCTCCTTCCTGGGGATGTTCAAACATGTATTGCAGGTTGCCAATCAATTCGCCATTTTGTCCGGCGGGGATGGTAGGCTGGTGCATGTGCAGCGTGATGGCAAATGCTGCCTGTATTTCGCTTAATCTCAGATTCGTTCTAGGTAAAAATACTGGAGCGTTTTGTTGCACAACGGATTGCACTTCCTCTTCCCATCCGGAAATATTAGGCAGTCCATCAATAATTTCTGGTAAAACAGGCAACATTGGTTTATTAGATGATGAGAAATTTTCCATTATTGTTCAGGGTCAATAAGATTTTTTTAACGAACCGCTTCCCACCCAGAGGGAAGAAGAGATTTTAAAATTGGTTAGAGCGCCTTCCTTATTCTATAGTCCTCGCCAGCCGACTTTGTATGTCTAGACTCACCCTTAAGGGTTAGGTTTAACTGGTTTTGAGCGGTAAGCGATCGCTTTTTCAAACTACCTGAAATTTACACCATTGTACATCCTCCACTTGGATCGTCCGATTGGTTGATAGGCGAACGGTTCTTAATATTTGTTTATCAAGTTTTATCAATTTATATTAATTGCGGTGAATTGAGGGCAATTAATTTTTCTCCTTTGCTCCTGAAGTTCCTTTGGATTACTTTACTGCCGCTTCCAGCATTTTAATAGTACCGGCAGTGGCATCAATTTCAACCTCCACGCCAATTGGCAGGGTAAATTTATCCGGAATATGACCGATCGCCGCACCGTACCAGGCAGGAATACCTAATGGCGAGATGCGATCTTGCAAGACTTGCATTAGGGTGAGAGATTTATCCGGTTCTTCTGGATCGCATTGTCGGCAATTTCCAAACACAAAACCGGATATTTGCGACAATATACCTGCCAACTCTAACTGAGTCAGCATCCGGTCTACCCGGTAAACTTCTTCTCTAATATCTTCTAAGAATAAGATGTTATGTTGCCATTTTGGCAGGTAAGTAGATCCGACCATTGCCGCTAAGACGGATAAATTCCCCCCGACTAATTTTCCCCTTGCTGTTCCGCCTCTAATCGTTTCCACCCGCAGATCGGTGTTAGTGGGATTTTGCATTGTTACCACTTCGCCGTTGAATAAAATTCGCCGCAGGTAATCTAGGGAAAATTCATTCCAAGTGGAAGTGCCGGTGATTCCGTGAAAAGTAATTACATTAGTTTTGGTATAAATTGCTAATAGTAAAGCGGTGATATCGCTTAACCCCATGATAATTTTGGGATGATTGCGGATGAGTTTGTAATTTAATAATGGTAATATGCGATTGCATCCCCAACCGCCTCGCACTGCTAGAATCGCTTGCACTGATTTATCGGCAAACATAGAGTTGACATCGGCGGCGCGATCGCTATCTTTTCCTGCTAGATAACCATAACGATCTAGCAGGTGGTTTCCTAATTTTACTTTTAATTCTAAGGTTGCCAATTTTTGGATTATTGGTTCGATACTTTCTGGTTCTACAATACCCGCAGGGGCAATTAATCCTATCGTATCCCCTGGTTTTATCCGGGGTGGTTTTATGCAGTTACGAGATGCAAATGCGCTCGATATGGGTAACTGGGAGGTTACTGCTGCTACTCCCAATGTTTTGATAAATTTACGGCGTTTAATCGTCAATAGTTTTAAATTTTGGTGTTTATGAGCGAGCTTCAACTTAGCCTTGAAATAAATTTCAAGGCTAAGAGACTAGGCGATAGCTAACTGAGATTCAGCCACATCAACATCGGGTAAATCTGTCGGTGCGCCTTCTTGTACCATTGAGGGGATTTTTCCACCTTTTTGGAACAAATTGCTAGCCATCGCTATCAAAGCGTTAACTTTGCGCTGTCGCCATTCTGCGACAATTTCTGCCGCAGCAATATCCGAAAGACGCCGCTGAAGTCCTTCGTGAACTACCTACACCAACCTTAACAGGTATGGTGTAGGCTTCCATTTTCACAGGGGATCGCCTCTGCAATCGTAGATTTTTTACGTCCAGATCGCTTTGGTCTTACATCCCCTCCAATGGCAGGAGCGCTGGTTCCCAACGCCAAAATCCGCAAACCTTCATTTCTGATATTGATCGCGGCATTGATGTCACGATCGTGCTGTTTTCCGCAGTGAGGGCAGTCTACAGAGCGAATGTTTAAGCTATCTATCCCGTTCTGAAGCATCGGAATCGGGAGCAACGTTTCTGAACACAATTGCGACGATGGAAAGAACCGATTGATCTCCACGTATTGATGTCCATAACGAGAGGCTTTGTACTTCAACATCGTCAAAAACATTCCCCAGCTTTGATCGCCGATCGCTTTGGCTAGATTCGGATTTTTGACCATGTTCTTGACTGCTAGATCTTCCACCACAATCACTTGGTTTTCGTAGGCTATTTTGCGGGATAGCTTGTGGAGGAAATCTTCGCGGATTCTCGCGATCTTGGCACACACTTTCGCAACAAGGCGCTTTGCTTTATTCCGGTTACTTTGACCTTTCTTTCGAGCCAGCTTTCGTTGTTTACGTTTCTGGTTGCGTTCCAGTTTTTTCAATTTGCGCTGGGTGCGTTTGGATTGGTTATGCGTTTCACCGTCACTGGTCACTGCAAAATCTTTCAGTCCCAGATCCACCCCGATAGCCGCGTTTTTAGCTTCGACTTTTTGAGAGCCAGTCTCGAACAAAATCGATGCAAAGTACTTGCCATCAGTGGTTTTAGAGACAGTGACACACCCTTGTTTACCTGTTGGTAGAACACGATGGAACACAGCTTTGATCGCACCCAATGTACCAGGGAATTTAATTGCGTTTTCACTCACTTTCAGTTTGACATTCTGAGGATAAGCCACCGACTGTTTCGCAAATTTGTTCTTGAACGTCGGATACTTAGCTCTACCCTCGAAAAAGTTTTGAAACGCAGTGGAGAGATTGAAGGTGACACGTTGCAACGATTGAGAATAAGCCAGTTCCAACCATTCAAACTCATGCTTCAACTGGGGGAGCAATTTATCCATCGCAGCTTTCGACAGACCTTTCCCTGTTTCTTTGTAGGTATTCGTCGTGAGATGGAGCATATAGTTGTATAACCAACGACAATTACCGAAGGCTTGAGCTAAGTATTGTTCTTGCTCAAGTGTGGGATAGATTCTGACTTTAACTGCGTGATACATCGGTGACTAACTCTACCGTGTTTATAGGTTTATGGTAACACACATCACGACAGTGTGTATCAATTAATCATAAAGATATGTAGGAGATTGTTTGGTTCGTCGTGATTCCCTTCCCTCGCTTACAGCATTGGTCAGGGAATCCTCCTCACCAAACACGCATTCATCTCACACGCTCATCGGAGATTACATTGAGCCACTCTCCGCTCTAAAGAGACGGAGAATCAGGCCAGGAATTAAAGTTAGCTTTTCGCTCATTAATAGCTATCTGGCTAACTGTTTCTGGCTTCATGCAGAACTGCTCCGAGGGTGAATGACTCAGCCTACTATAGGCGCGCGCCTAATTGTTCGCAGTTTATTTGAAATTCCTTCCATGCCTGCATTAAGATTGGCTCCGACCTTTCCCACTCACTTTGAGCGAGGTGCAATAGAAGGTTATCTTCGTCATTATTGATGAATCTACTCAGGTATGCACTAAAAAGATCGCGGTGCATCACAACTCCTGTTAGGTCATAGTGAACGCGCTCTGACAGTTTCTTCTTAATCCGCTCACCAGTCAAATGGGTTTGTGATAGTGCAGTACATGAAGTAGAAAATTTGATGAATTGCCCGCCAGCACTTACAGCAAGAGCGCGCTAATTCAGATTGCACAAAACCGGGAGATTTAGCATAAATGGCCTTACCATATCGCTTCTGCCATGCCTTCACCGATACATTTTCGGTTTTAATATGCTTACCATGCCTCAAAATCTCGTTGACGATCTTCCGGTTTTGGGACTTAGCATAAGCGCTTTTACGCCGTTCTAAATCTCGCTTTTTGCGAGCCAACTTTTGATCTGTCTTGGACTTTTTCCATTGGCGCTTACCCGATTTTACCTTACCTTTCTTGACAACAATTTTACGCCCTACCTGAGCGGAAAAATCAGCCTCGTAGTTTTCTTGATTGTTGGATCTTTGAGATCGCTGCATCTGACGCTGTAAGGCTTTGATTTCAGTTTCATATTTAGGTACTTGCGAAGCGAAAGCTAGCAGTCCGGCTTTGTTGTCACCGACAAAAGCAATGTTGGAGATATTAATATCTAGCCCAATGATTCCATCGGAAACATAGTTTTTCTCTTTTTGGTAGGGATGCCCCTCGTTAATTAATTGGACATACCAGCGCTGCTTACCATTGAGTTCTCGCCACAGTAGGCGAACGTATTTAACTGGACTGTTTAAGCCATGTTGGATGACGGGGTTTTGATAATCAATGTCAGGAGTAATGGTTAATTTACCCCAAACTACCTTGTTGTTTTTCCACCTAATTCCTTGCTTGTTGGTTTTGCCTTCAACGCTTCTAAATCTAGAGGGAGCTTTATAGCGAACCTTTTTGGATCGCCCAAACATGACTTTTTCACTGGCTCTAAAAGCGCGAGTGGCTAAAACTTGCTGGGTATTTGAATCAAGCAGTTGGGCTATCCATTTTGAGCAATTGCTGACAATGGTTGCGTATGCTTGGATGTCGTAATCAGAGTATCTGTACGATTTTCTGGCAGCGCTGAATGCGTCAGATCTCTTTTTCTTAATTTCTTTATTTATCTGTTTGGCTTGTTGAAAGACTTCTGAGTTTCTCACCAGATTCATTCTTGCCATTGCTTCGCTTAGGCAAGCATTGTACAGTTGCCTTGCCGCTTGAAAGCGAGACAGTAGTTCTTTCTGTTGCTTGCTATCTACAATTAATGGAATCTCTGTGATAAATGATGAACTCTTGCTTTTAGCCAATTACTGTCACCTTTTGCTAAATCAACTTTGATTATAATCCACTGGCTTTGACCTGGATAATAACATTAATTAATCTTAACTAATATTGACAGCAGATAAATCTGCTCGTGTCGCGTTTGGGCCCCGCAATAAATTGACGGGGCTACCACGCTCCCGCAATCTTTAGGTGTGAGATGAATGCTGCTCAAGGTAAAGATACGCAGCGTGACGAGTTTCATCCTTAGCGATACTCAAAATACCCTGTTTGAGGTTTTTGCTGTTCGGATCGTCTTCAGGTAACACCTTCGCCATGCGGGCAAAATCTTTGACCGCATCGAGTTCTAAAATGTACGTGCTGGCTAAAAAGACTATCCAGTCTATGTTTTGCGGTTTTAAGCTTTCCTGGGAGTAGCCGTCAAAGTAAGCTGCAAAGAAGGGACGGCGATCGCGTTCGCTTGGTTTCCCTTCCTTGGTATTTTCCGATACCTGCTTGAAATTGAGCGCGCGCTTGTTCAACCGCTTGAGTCCCTAGGCGAAAATTAACCTGTGACGCTTCTCGTCGGCTGCGTGGCGCGTGAGTCGATCTGCAAGCCAGGTATCGCCTTCGTTTGCGGCTCTATCTCTGAGTGCTTCCAGGAAAGGAACCGCACCCGATTCGGCTAGTTGGTAACCCGCTAATATGTTAGGCCGGGTTAGGGGGTCGCGTAATTGCCGAGCCAATATGTATGCATTAACACCAGAGCCAAGAAGGTGGAGAGAATAAGTTAGCAAGTTCATGAGCGATCGGCTTTCACTTGGTTAGCTGGTTGCCATTGTAGATCGATATTAGGGAATTTTAGATTTTAGATTTGAGATTTTAGATTTGACAGCGATCGCGCAGGAAAAATCCTTGGGAGAGGAAGCTCGAAATCGACGAAGAAAGGGGGTTTCTGGCAACGCCCTTGCGTAATATGATGTCCGCCTAATTACCCTGAATAAAAATCTCGACCCGTCACCATGTCACCGCGTCATTCTTAAATATGAGTGATTAACCGGACATCATATAAGTCCTGTTTGATTTAAATCTGAAATTTAAAATCTGCAATCTGCAATTACCTATTCTGCCTTAAAGATTGACAAAACCACCAAAAAATCATTAAGGGAATTGTAGAAAATATCTGAGCATTATCAGAATGCCAGTATTCAAAAGCTGGATAATTGTAAGCCGCTAAAACTGCCATAATTGCGATCCGAATGCCATTGACACCTATGACGATTAGAATAGCAACTGCGGGAACTAATATTTTTTTCTTCCAGTTGGTGGGGTAAGTGGTTAAAAAAAGAATCGCCAGTTGCAGCATCCAAAGCATCGTTAAAACACCCGAACAATTCGGCCCCACCCAGGTGGCTTTTTCAGGTAAAATAATTAAATCACCTTGACGAGTGACTTGAAAACCTACATACCACAGGATGAAAGTTGAAATCTTAGCCAGGAGCTTGGTAATATGAAAAATATGATTTACCGGAACGATTAGCAATTCTAGAGGAACCGCTAGAACCAAAAGCAACATTAATTCCTGCCAATATTGCTTTAATCCTTTAATTCCGGAAGTCAAGAGAGTCAGTCCTAAACCTGAAATGAAAGGTAAAAGCCGAATTAAAAAGTCGTAATTGGGCAAGAATGCCTGACTGAAGAAAACAAAAGCAATGAGTAACGCCCCAAGAATTTTGTATAGCAGATTGCTTTCTAAGTTTAAGGTGATGCGTTTCTGCTTTAATTTGAAAATGATAGCACCAATAAACAAAACGCTGGTGACGAATAAGTTAGTAAGTTTCGCCTTCCAACTGGAATGAAGGTGTAAGGCAATTAAGCCTCCTGCTAGAATCAATAACCAAAATTTTGCGATGTGGAAATTTTGAACGGGTGCAAGAAAGGTTCTCATTTATGTTTAGTTTTCAAATGAAGAAATCCAGTCCATGCACCCAGAATTAATAAACCAAATGTCGGATTGAAATTGAAAGGAACCGCAGCAGCAGCGGTATTACTGGTGACAGAAACAGCACTTAAGTTGATGTTTGCTCGCGCAGAGGTGGTGTTGTCGCCGAGGAAAATGAAGTCAGCGGTTCTGTAAATGTTACCAGCAAAACCAGTAGCTGCGGTGTAGTCTCGTAGCGATCCGCTGATGATAGGGGTAGCACCAGCAGTCAAAGAATAACTGTTGCCAGATATGTTGAGATTATAAGTAGTCAGCGCTGAAAGTAGCGGTGCAATGGTAGGGGAGTTGTTAATTTCTCCCACCGTGAAAGAAGAACCGGACTGAGAGAAAATATCACTTGTTCTCAAGCCTATTTCGATACCTTGCCTGTCACTACTGAGAGCAATAACGCTGAAACCTGCGCGGTTAGGGCCATTAGCGCCATCGTTGACTTGATTGAGGATTTGTACCGTGAAACTAAGCGTGTATCCAGCCTTGCTATCGAGTGTGGGAAATGATGGGTTGACTAGGGTGGTAGGGGTAATGGTCAATGGAAATAATGAAATACTAACATTGCGGTTGCTGTAGCCAGCATAAATGTTATTGCTGCTAAGACTGTTTAAGTTGGTAACACCACCGCTGGCGTTCTCAGTGGCACCAGTGTTGCCAAAATTAAACCAACCTTGACTATTGGGAGTACCACCCAATTTACCATTGTAGAGCGTGACTTGTACAGCTTGGGCGCGGCTGACTCCTGCAAGCAAGGTTAAGCTAACGGTAATAGCAGCTAACGCAGTTTTCACGGGTTTTGTGACCCCTGTTTGGGTTCTCAGACAAGGTTTGCGATCGCTCTGAGAATCCTTGCACGCTCTTGCCTGCAATACATCCTCCCAGAGGCATAATATAACAACCATATTGGCATAATTTCCGTTGGATGGCATCCTTTAAGTCGTAAAAAATACCAGGTTCCACCCTAACCACAAAGAAAACTAGGAATGACGCGGTGACACGGTGACACGGTGACGGGTCGAGATTTTTATTAAGGGTAATTAGCCAGACATCATATTAGGCAAAAAAACCCGGTTTCTCGCAAAAATCTTGGGTTTAGAGCGGCAAGATGGACGCATCACCTTTGTTTTTGGCCCCGCCTGCGTCAGTCCTGATATTGTTGGTTGTAGGGGCGGGTTTTACAGATAACCTATATGATGTCCGCCTAATTACCCTGAATAAAAATCTCGACCCGTCTCCCCCTCCCCGTGTCCCCGCGTCAGTCGTATCAACCCGCCCCCTCGCCTTCCAAACAGCAGAAACCCGGTTTCTTATAGAAACCGGGTTTCTGATTTTGGTTTAAACCCAGACTTAGAAATTCATTTCGGCAGCCTGGACTTTTTCGACTTGTTTCTTCTTCAACACTAGCAGCACTTGGGCTAACATAATCGCGGCAATAAATGCCATTAGCCATTGAATCCGAGTGGCGCTTTGCAGCACAATTTCGCCATCATCTTGACCAAATCCACCTACGTTGGGGTTATTGGTCAAAAGTTCGCCAGCAGTTACCGCTTGTCCTTCAGAAACAATCAATTCCGGTCCGGCGGGAATGGTTTCGACTACCTCGCCGTTATCGGTTTTGATCGTTACCTGATAACCGCCATCTTCATTTTTGGTAATTCCAGTAACGGTACCAGCAGCAGAAGCGTTAAAAGCGTTGTTGTTGGTTTTCTCGCCAGTGGGATAAACTTGACCGCGTCCCCGGTTTGCACCCAAGTGAACGGGATACTTACCGAAGTGGATATTTTTGTCAGTTGCGGGGTTGGGAGAAAGAACGGGGAAGACGATTTCTTGATATTGTTCGCCCGGTAAGGGACCAACAATAATCACGTTATCTTGACCTTCCTTGTAGGTTTGGTAATAGAGTCCCTCAATTTTTTCTTTCATTTCCTCCGGAATGCGGTCTTCCGGAGCAATTTTGAACCCTTCGGGCAACATTAAAACCGCACCGACGTTTAAACCGCCTTTGGAACCATCGCCCAATACTTGTTGCGCGTTGGTGTCGTAGGGAATTTTCACCACGGCTTCAAATACCGTATCGGGGAGAACCGCTTGGGGAATTTCAACTTCAGAGGGTTTGGCAGCGAGGTGACAGTTAGCGCAAACAATGCGTCCCGTAGGTTCGCGGGGGGTTTCGGGGGCAGTTTCCTGCGCCCAGAAAGGATAGGCAGCAGCGGGTTGGGACAGGGATAGACCGCTGGCGAGGAAAATTCCTACTGTGGCGATTGCAAGCAGCAAAGTCCTAGAAATTACCCGCTTGCTACTCTGTAAAATCGCCGATAAACAAGCTTTTTTCATCTGCAAATAACAACAATTCCAGTGAACACCGTCAAATCAATAGCTATTGCTAATTGCTAATTGCTAATTGCTAATTGTTCTTCACTATTAGCGATTAGCGATTAGCAATTTTAAGCCCACCAGGGGTTTTCGCCCGTGCGGAAGTCGGTTTCTGTCCAAGGTGTAAAGACAACTTTATCGTCTTCCACGTTGGCGTGAACCAGTGCCAAGGATAACGGTGCAGGACCGCGTACCACCTTGCCGGTGCTATCATACTGCGAACCGTGACAAGGACACTTAAACTTGTTTTCGGCAATATTCCAAGGTACGACGCAGCCTAAGTGGGTACAGACTGCGTTGATGCCGTAGTCGGCGATCGATTTATCTTCACCTACCACAATGTAGGTGGGGTCGCCTTTTAGACCTTGGGCGAGGGCGCGATCTCCTGTATTGCGGTTAGCCACAAACTCGCTGGCAATCACATCGTTGCCCAAAGCATCTTTGGCGGTTACCCCACCCCCAGCACCACCGCTGGCGGGAGGAATAAAGTACTTAACAACTGGATAAAGCCCACCCAGAGCTGTTCCTGTAATCGTACCAAAGGTCAAAAGGTTCATAAACTGGCGACGCCCCATATCGGGTACATCCGCCGATCCAGAAAGTTGAGCCATAACCTACGCTTAAAACTGTATTTTTGTCAACAACTGCTACGCAGAACCGATCCGTAGTTAGGCAATAGAACTACTTTGTGCAAGACAAAACCAACCAAGGATGACGGCATCAACAGTCCCCAGGCGTCAATTCCGCGCTTGCCGCACGTACTCGGTGTTTTGGGGCATTTGCCAAATTGTCAGCGGCATTTAAATCGCGAGCGATACAAACGCCACACTTACCACATTGGTAAACAAGCTGCTTCAGAGGCATTGGTTGAATATTGCCACATCTTGAGCCTGTTTTAGATCAAAGAAACCACCTATCCACCAGTTCTACTCCAGTTCTGCTTCCTGCTTCATTCAAGGGTGTCACCACTTTCTTGTCCACAGGCGTTAGATTTGGGTGTAGCCCACCCTATCTGGCGAGAAACTCACACTTCCTGGCACGTAAGTATGAGGCAAAGGCAAGCTCAAGCTAAAATCTGCCCTAGCAGGCCAGTTGCAACAATCTCTTGAACAAACTGTTACAGCTTTCTCCTGGGTATTATTACATTTTTTGACACCCCTCTCATAATCTAGAGGGACATCGGATCGAAGACTATCTATATTGAAAGGCTATGACGGGATCTGACTTACACCAGTTGTTGCTTTCCAAGTGGGGACGCTCTTACGATATGCAGCTGCGCCGCACTCAGGGGAAGATTTTTGTCCAGGTGATGTGGAAATATCTGGAGCAAGCGTCTTTTCCTCTCAGCGAGGCAGAATATATGGCGCACCTCGATACCATCGCCAGTTATCTTGTGGCTTTGGGAGCGACAGCCCAAGTGCAAAAATATATTGAACAGACGCGCGAGCGACCCCGCTTGGGCAAAGCGGTTAGCTTTCCCATCGATTTGGGCGATCGCGCATCCGAGTGGATACTAGAAGACACTTGACCTCAAAATCCCCATCTATGCAAGTTGAATGGCAAGTCGCCAAAACCTACGAAGATATCCTTTACCACAAAACGGACGGCATCGCCAAAATTACGATTAACCGTCCTCACAAACGCAATGCCTTTCGTCCCAAAACCGTCTTTGAACTCTACGATGCTTTTGCCGATGCCCGCGAAGATACGAGCATTGGTGTAGTACTTTTTACGGGTGCAGGTCCGCATACAGATGGGAAATATGCCTTCTGTGCTGGCGGAGATCAAAGCGTGCGCGGAACCGCGGGCTATGTGGGCGATGATGGCGTCCCCCGCCTCAACGTGTTAGATTTGCAACGCTTAATTCGCTCGATGCCCAAAGTCGTCATTGCTTTGGTAGCTGGGTATGCCATTGGCGGCGGGCATGTGCTGCATATCCTCTGCGACTTAACTATTGCGGCTGATAATGCTATTTTCGGTCAAACTGGCCCTAA
Source organism: Microseira sp. BLCC-F43 (assembly GCF_041929235.1). Classification (NCBI taxonomy): domain Bacteria; kingdom Bacillati; phylum Cyanobacteriota; class Cyanophyceae; order Aerosakkonematales; family Aerosakkonemataceae; genus Microseira; species Microseira sp. BLCC-F43. The sequence continues at coordinate 39,063 of NZ_JBHFNP010000022.1, read as the reverse complement.
AGTTGGCAGCTTTGATGGGGGATTTGGTGCTAGTTATTTAGCCAGAATTGTCGGTCAAAAAAAGGCACGGGAAATTTGGTATCTGTGTCGCCAATATGATGCAAAACAAGCTTTAGAAATGGGGTTGGTTAACTGCATCGTTCCCGTAGAACAGTTAGAAGAGGAAGGCATTCAATGGGCAAAGGAAATATTAGAAAAAAGTCCAATTGCAATTCGCTGTTTGAAAGCTGCTTTTAACGCCGATTGCGACGGACAAGCAGGTTTGCAAGAACTCGCGGGAAATGCCACTTTGCTTTATTATATGACCGAGGAAGGTGCAGAGGGAAAACAGGCATTTTTGGAAAAACGCCAACCGGATTTTCGCCAATATCCTTGGTTGCCTTAGTTGTTGGTTATTACAGGACTTACGCCACATCTCTATATGTAGGGTGCGTTAACCCAGTGTAACGCACCATTTCTACCATATGTGGTGTCGCTGCGTAACCGTTCAGGGGGTGCGCCCGACGGCGCACCACCCCAAGAGGAGTTTGAGCATCAATATGTATGAGATCTCGGCGCGATCCAACAATAATTTCCGCACGAACTCTCTTGACCATTGAGTGAATACAAGCAGCACCACTTATTGTGAGCAAGAAACTAACTATATAAAGCTAGATTAAAAATTCAAGCGTCATCTTTACAACAGACGACTTCTGGAAGTAAAGAAGGAGCAGGTTTACCTTCACGATCGCTCTTCACGGCAATTGCGATCAACTCCAAAATATGACGCTGTTGGGATTTAAGTGTGGTAACCACAGTCAGCATTCGTGCCACAAAAATACTTCCTGCTTGGGTTTGGGAACCAAAACTGGTACGTCGCCATATTACAGCCGGACGAATAGCTCTTTCGCATTGTTGGTTGGCTCAACACCTGGAGTTTTCACAAATAACCACATCGCACCCTCAACCTTAAGTAGTTGGCGACAAGTAAGAACCGTTTTAGCCAAAGGGGTTTTCTCCTTTAACGCGATCTCGTAGTCTGCGGCTTGTTGTAACAGTGATATTATTTGGTGGCGAATATCTTTGACTAATTCCACAAAATCGCCAGGAGCAAGAGTTCCATCCCTTACCCTCTGCCATAACTCGAATAACTTTTCTTGTTGTTGAAGTAATCGAATTCCTAATTCTTTCGATACCCCAGGACGTTCTGAGATTTTAATAAATTCTCTCTTGAGATCTGCCCAACATAATTGCCGACGTCAGATGTCTACCCAGTTGTATGCGCCATGCCTATCCCAAGTTAAAATTCCGGCAAAATCCTCACCCAGAAGATTTTTAGCCGCTTGAGTGCAACGAGTTAGTGCAATCTCAAAAAATGTGACTAGCGGTGTGACTGCTACCCATAGCCATGCTTGTCTTTGTTGTGGATTGCCACCGTCAATATTAGCTTGATTGAAGCTTGTTTCATCCGCAGCCACAATTTCTTGTTGCTGGATTTAAACTTTTGCTTCATCCACACAATCGGCAACTGCATTGCTGGCTTCTAGCCTCAGTTTGTTGACTGATCCCTTAGAGATTGAGATACCAAACAAGTCCGCCAGGGCACTTTGTACCATGCGGTGGCTGTTACGGTATAATCCACTCAATAATGCTACTATTGCCACAATTCTCACACCGTATCCACTTGGGTTTACGTTGTCGGGTAATGTGGCACGAGTCGAAGTTCCACATCGCTCACAGGTTAATTGGTGCAGACCATGCTCTATAACTATTGGTTCAATCGGTGGAATCTCAACTATTTGGTGGCGATCGGGGAAAGTATCTTCTCCCTTGAGGCTTTCTCCACAACATGGGCATGTTACTCGATGATGGTCTATCACCGAGGTACATTTTTCTACTGGGTATAAGTTGCGGCTTTTCCCCTCATGACCAGGCTGACCACCCCGCTTTTTACCACTTTTTTTCCGTGATTTCTGACCTTTTCCTGGTGGAGCACTTGAGGGTGGTGATGATCAGTTTTTTGATGTTTTATTGACTTTTTCTAATAGTTGCTGCTGGGCTGAGAGTAATTCAAGAGCCTGTTGTTCTAATGATTCAATCCGCTGCGCCATTGACTCCACCAATTTTTTGACGCTGGCGGTCGTTGTTCTCCCAATCATCAGGGGGGATTTGCTCTATGATGCTGGGGCGCGGCTCTTCCATGAGTCTCACATTACCACAATTGCTCGCTGCTATTTTTACGCCCACCCAAATACTCTCAAATATTTACCACCTCGCTTGCCGGGTGGTGCGCCGTAGGCGCACCCCCTGAACGGTTACGTCGCTGCGTAAGTCCTGTATTAGTTATTAGTGTTTTTGTTTAACTATTTCCGGATAATACCATCTCTTCTTCTTTGTGTCCTTCCTGTCTAATTCGCGCTTCGCGAATCCCTGAGCGCATCCGCAATGCTGAGCGAACGCTAACGCGGTTTAAAAGGGGGGTCATGGCAGCGGATTTGGTATAATAACTAATAACCCAAGTTGCTAGTTACATCGAGCCAAAGAAACCCGGTTTCTCTGAAAAATCGTGGGGTTGACAGCGAGAAATCTATGAATCAACCGGGTTTCTGACTGGGGTAATGGGTAATTGTAACGATGACACAGCCCTTTTAATCCAATTACCAATTACCAATTACCAATTACCACCGCCAAAGCTTATAACTAGCAACTTGCGTTAATAACTAATATTCGATTACTTGGCAAGCAGTGGTTGCGGTGCCGTACTCTCGTCTAACGCACCCTACATTTAGATTCTCATATTCGATTACTTGGCTAAGGGTAATTTAATTTCTGTTGTCCCTACACCGCAGCGCACCGTACCATCCCGGTAGGTTGGCATAGCAGGCATTACATCGGGTTTGCTACCCTCGCAGAGGATTGACTGAGTTCCTATTTTAGTTTCTCCCTGCCAAGTTTTTGGCACTAGAAAAACACCGCCGACATAGTTCTTGAAGCCCGGTTTAATCCCAATGCCAAAATGGTAGACAGCTTTAGCACTAGACCAATCTGAGATGTCTTTAGAATCGCTGTTAACCCCATATTTATAGCTGTCACTTGCAGATATCTGACTCACCCCAAGTTTTTGCAATGAATTGGTAAAAACTTGGTTTTGCAAATAGTAAGCTTGCTGCGCGCTGTTCATGGCAGAAACCCTAGATCTGGCTTCAGCTTGCCGCGCTGCCATCGTGCTTCGATCGGCATTTGCTGGCAAAGGATTAATTATCAGGAGGGCAAATAAGAAAAATAGACTGCCTGCGTTGAACCCTCTTGTCTGAGGCAGTTTCAGGAAAGATTGCAGGTAAATGGCTGGAATTTTGGTCATTGTCCCTGGCTGGCTCATTCTGATCACGAGATTTTAAGCTTTGATCGCGATCCCTGTCCAGATTAACTCGTGCCTGGAACAGCAATATTTTGTAATAATTGTTATATTTTTTTACAATTTAGCCAAGGAAAAATTAGAAGCGCTCGCAAGTTCAAACAAAAAAATTTTCGCCCCTTAGATACAACAGAGACACAAATCGGTGATAATGAGTCACTACGGTGACACCAGAAAGGCTGAGAAAGTGGTTTCCTTATATCAGCTTTCGCTAAAAAACAGTTGAATTTTTCAATTTTTTTAAGGAGTGTGGATAGTGATTGCTAAACTGTTTAAGTCAAGTTCTTTAACCCTTGGGCTGGTTGCAGCTATTTCCGCAACTGGGTTACTCATGGGTAGCTTGCCTGCTAACGCTCAAACAAGTTCCTCTCAACGAACAACTCCATCGCCCCAAGCAGCGCCAACTCGTCGTCAACCAGCAAGAAGATCCAACACCTCTCCTAGCCCAAGAGCAACAGGTTCCAACCGCACTGAGCGCCCCAACACCAGTACCGCCCTAAGATTGGGTAGCCGGGGAGAAACTGTTCGCAAGCTGCAAATGTATTTAAAGAAACGCGGGTTCTTCAAAGGAGAAGTAAATGGTATTTTTGGGCCACGTACCCGTGACGCGGTGATTGCGTTTCAGCGTGCCCGGGGCATGAGACCAGATGGCGTTGTTGGAGTAAGAACTCTAGCTGCCATGCTGTAAAAAATAGGGCGGGCATTGCCCACCCTATCCCTAAGTAACGTCAGCTGCTAGTTACCTTTTTAGGGCTGCTAATAGCTAATGGCTAATGGTACAGCGGTCAAATATTCCCGCGAGCAATTAGCAATTAGCGATTAGCAATTTCCCATGATAGTTATAACTACCAACTTGAGTTAAGTAGTAACCAACCGCTTACGCAACGAGTCGGCACGACGTTTAGCCGTTTGATTGTTCGGCTCGTATTTCAACGCTTCTTCGTAAGTTTGTAATGCCTGAGCGGTTAATTTTTTCCGCTCGTAAGCATGACCGAGATTGTTAAGCCCCGTCACATATTCAGGCCACAGTTTCAAAGCTTCTTTGTAGTTGCGAATTGCCAAGTCGTACTGCTCTTGGGCAAAGTAAGCAAATCCCAAGCCATTGTAAATCAGGGCAATATTTTCCTTCGCCTCACCTTCTACATCTTTGAGCGCTTTTTGGAACAGGTTGACCGACTGCACGAATAGTTTTTTATCGAGATAAATGGTGCCGAGTTCGTAATATTCAAGAGCAGTGCCTTTCTCGTTTTTCAGCTTATTTTGCAGCCGCGAGAAGCTACTTTCGACTTTGCGAGTTTTGAGGATCTGGCGAAAAATTATCCCAGCGGTTACAGATAGTAGTGCCAGCAAGAGGGAAAGATAAACAACAGGAAATTGGTTTTCCATAGATTTTTCTATCCGAGCAGATGTAAATTTGTGACATCCTCCCAACGGTAAATGCTCCTGGCGTCGCATTATACCGTGGGCTTCCTATCTTCACAGATAGGCATTCCTAGATCGGCACTTATCTAGATACGAGATCCAAGGGCAGTACGCCATTACTAGGCAGTTTCCTTTCCCCCCAGTCCAGGGGTACTACATTTTCTAATCCTCGCAATAAAACTACTTGAGCCGCAGCATGGTCGCGATGAGTTTTATAACTACATTCAGGACAAATATGCTCCCTCTCACTCAGAGGTTTAGCAACCGTTGCACCGCATTCAGGACAAGTTTGGCTAGTTCCTCTAGGATTTACCCGTTGGAAATAGCAGCCTCGTTTGAAGCACACCCATTCAAGCAGCGACAGAAATGCTCCAAACGAAGCATCAACACATTCTTTTCTGGGCATCCCTCGGTTGAGTCCTACCGTATTGAGGTCTTCAGCAAAGATAGTTTGTGCCTGGTTGCAAAGGCTATGAGCGGTTTGAAAGTGAAAGTTCTTGCGAGTGTTACCGATATGGTGATGCAATCTGGCTACTTTGATCTGTGCTTTCTCCCAGTTTTGAGAACGCTTCTTTTTTCTTGCTGCTCTGCGTTGCAGCAATCTCAGCTTGCTTTGCAGAGTTTTCAGAAATTTAGGGCGTTCAACTGTATAGCCGTCGCTAGTAGTCAGGAATTTTTCCAGTCCGAGGTCAATCCCAATAGTACGTCCATGAAATGGAACATCGGGAATCGACACATCAGAAGAAATGGTAACAACAACGTACCATTGAGTATTTCTACAGCGAGAGACAACCCGCACCTGCTTAACCGTAAATCCTTCTGGGATTGGTCGATGCAAATTGATTGGCACTGCTCCGATCTTGGGCAGCTTAATCTGGTAGCCAGTGACAGGATTGTTCTTGAATTGTGGAAACACGAAGGATCTAAATTGCCCAAACTTTTTGAATCTCGGAAACCCAAAACCCCTTTTTTGAAAGGCTTCCCAAGTATCGTGCAGTCTACGAACCGTAGTTTGCAGCACTTGAGAATATACTTCTTTCAGCTTTGGATTTTCTTTCTTAGCTTTCGGCAACTGATCTTGCTGACGCTGATAGCTGGGAAACGGCATGTCCGCAGGAATAATATATTCCTGTTTCAAAGAACATCTATCTACCAAACACTTTCTCGACGCCAGCCAATCTTTCAACTCTCTCAAAGCATGGTTGTAAACCTTACGGCAGGTTTCCAACCAATCAAGCATGAGTTGCTGTTGGGTTACGTCAGGATAAATTCGGTAGGTGAAGTTCATTGTCAGCATTGTTTTACTGTACCACAAGCTGACGGTAAAAACAACGGTGTTGTTTCTGAATCCTGCTGCGCGTTTATTTTTTGGTCGAGGTGTATCCCACTGCCAAAACATCGGCGGTACAAGGGGTAGCCAAGGGTACATCCGCCTGGTTTATGGCGGGGGACTTACCTCGACTTTTAATTTAAATTATCCCAAGGCAGGCCCCAATAGATCGCCCGTTGCTGTAACCAACCTTCAGCCTTCCAGCGGGAGATCGCATCATTCACTCGCCGCCGCAAGTCATCGTACTGCACTCCTTTGGGCATGACAACGCATAGCGGTTCGGCGGATAATAACGTTGGTAACAAGCGATACTGGGGATATGCTTGTACCCAGCCTGTGAGGACGCTGGCATCGGCGGCGAACGCAGCAGCACTCCCCGACTCCAATAGACTCCACGCTTCTTGGTAAGAATTTACTCCCACCAACTCGGCTTTTGGTAAGGCATACCTTACTTTAGCAATCGTACTCGAACCATTTAATACGGCAACAGTTCTGGTTTCCACATCTCCCAGGCGCTGCACCGATGTATCTTTAGTGACTAAAGCGATGCCATCCATGTAGTAAGGAATGCTGAAACTGACGATGCGGGATCGCATTGGCGTTGCGGTTACCCTGGCAATGGTTAAATCCACTTTGCCTTCTAATACAAGGGTTAGGCGATCGCGGTTTGCTACTGGCTTCCACCTTACCGCATCGGGACTGCCTAATAATTCTGCCGCCAATCGTCGCGCCAGATCGATTTCTAAACCTTGCAGGTTGCTGGTTTCGTCTCGAAAACCCAACGGGCGCAAATTATCTTTTACCGCAACTATTAAATAGCCCCGCTGCTGAATTTGTTGCAGAAAGGCTGCACGCGCAGAAAAGCTAAAAGGTAATAGGTAAAAAGCCAAACCAACAACCCCGTAACGGAAAATCGCAGATGCAACAGATGAGAGGGGGACTCTTGTCCTCACTGCCAACTCATCGGTTACATCCGCTACATCATCCGTTGTCAGTTTCATTTAGCAGAATTTGCCAATTCCACAACTTTGGTAAAGCTGTCTGGATCGAGGACAGCCATTTGCGCCAGCATCTTGCGGTTGATTTCGACGTTCACTTTCTTGAGCTTGCCCATAAATTGACTGTAGCTCATGCCGTGTTGGTGCGAGGCGGCGTTAATGCGAGCGATCCAAAGACGACGGAAGTCGCGCTTGCGTTTTTTGCGATCGCGATACGCATTCCGCAGCGCCTTCATTACCTGTTGGTTAGCCGTGCGGAACAGCGTTGAGTGCGATCCGCGAAATCCTTTTGCCAGTTTGAGAATTTTCTTGCGGCGTTTGCGAGCAACGTTACCGCGTTTTACCCTTGTCATAGTTAGTTGTCAGTTGTCTCTGGTAATTGGTAATCGGTAATTGGTAATTGGTAATGGGTAATTGACTTATGACCCATTTACAAGTAAGGCAGCATCAAGCGCACGTTTTCTTCATCCCGTTCGTCCACTACCGCCATCTTGGATAGACGACGCTTGCGGGTAGAGCTTTTATGCTCTAGGATGTGGTTTTTGAACGAGTGACGGCGGACAATCTTGCCGCTGCCAGTCGCTCTAAAGCGCTTTGCCGCCGATTTGCGAGTTTTTAGCTTTGGCATATCCTGACTTTAATTCGACACGATCTCCTATCTTACCACTATCTGGTTTGTCAAGACAAATTTTTACCTTGGCAGGGAGCAATCGCAGCGCCAACTTTACCCAAACTTCACAAAAGTCATAAATTTAAGTATTTGCACTGGATTGCCGCAAATACCGCTAATTCAGTAATTCTGCTGATAAAATTGGCTCATGACATCGGATTACGATCAATTGTTTGATGAAGATTCAGTAAAAGGACTGGTCATTGCCAGAGCGGATATGCCAGTATAGACACAACAAGGACAGAACAGTTAAGTAAATTCAACATCGACGGCAAATGACGATAAGATAAAAATTAGCAGCTTTTTGTTGAACTGCTGTGCTAAGTTAGGCAAATTATACAGCCACAGCATAAAACTAAAAACAGATTTCCAATACCTGGATTCCCCCCAGGCTTGGAACATTACCCGGTAGAGTCGAGAGGAGCGATATTGATTCTACCGGGTTTTTCTTATGGATACTGCTCTATCTCGTGGGGGAAGATAAAAAAGAAATTTTTTCGGCACGGGACTTTGGGAAACCGGGAAAGGGAATATGCCAGGATGCCCGATTCCCTGGGTACAAAAACGGCGCTCCTCGCCGTATGCTTGGCAATTATGGCCTGACTCGGTTGGGCAAATTTAACTGGTGGAGTCAGCAACCCCGCTCTAAAAACACAAAGCAAGAGGCGACTCGTTTAGCCCTAGCTGACCAGACTACTCGTTTAAGGCAAGAGTTAAAGACCTACTTCAGGATGCTTGCTAGTCCTGAACTCTAGAACCGAACGATTAAACAGGTTTATGGGTTAAGCCAGTGTCGTTGGGATAGTTACCGACCCTAAACAAAGTCGTTCGCGCAGCGTGCCGACGCAGGAGGCATAGCAAACATTACCTGTAAGGAGTATGCAGCAATGCAAAACCATGTTTTTGTCATCGGTACAAACAAGCAACCTCTAAATCCGGTTACCCCTGCACGAGCAAGGGAGTTGCTGACCTTGGGAAAAGCTGCGGTGTTCAGAATGTATCCTTTTACCCTGATACTCAAACACGGAGTTGAAAGCCCTAATCTCAAGCCGTTAACTATCAAGCTTGACCCTGGTAGTAGGTTGACTGGAATTGCAGTCGAGAATCAGCAACCCCGCTCTAAAGAGACGGGGCAAGAGGCAAGAGCCAAAAAGCCCTAGCTGACCAGACTATCCGTTGAGGGCAAGAGTTAAAGACATTAACCATCAAACTAGACCCTGGTAGCAGATTTACTGGAATTGCCATCGGTGATGACAACAAAGTTATCTGGTGTGCCGAGTTGGAACACAGAGGATGGCAAATCAAAGATTCTTTGGCATCTCGAAGGACGTTGCGCCGTAGTCGTCGTAATCGCAAAGCTCGATATCGCCAACCAGGTTTTGATAACCGCAAGCGGAAAGAGGGGTGGCTACCTGCATCGTTAATGCATCGTGTTCTCACTGTTGAGACTTGGGTAAAACGGCTTTGTCGGTATGCACCCATCACTCAAATAGCAATGGAGTTAGTTAAATTCGATACCCAAAAACTCCAAAACCCAGAAATTGAAGCTGTGGAATACCAGCAGGGGGAGTTGGCAGGTTACGAGGTGAGGGAATATCTTCTGGAGAAATGGGGACGTAAATGCGCCTATTGCGACACTGAAGGCGTTCCACTCCAGATTGAAGACATTCACCCACGCGCTAAAGGTGGTACTAACCGAGTATACAACCTCACTCTCAGTTGTGAGAAATGCAACTTAAAAAAAGGAACTTTGTCTGTAGACGAGTTCTTGAAAAAGGACGGCGCGAGATTGGAGAATATTAAAGGTCAAGCGAAAACTCCATTAAAGGATGCATCTGCTGTGAACTCGACTCGGTGGGCATTGTTCCATACATTAAAAAGTATCTTACCCACAAATACGGGAACTGGAGGACAAACTAAGTACAACCGCACAAGATTTGAGCTACCCAAGCAACATTGGATTGATGCCGCCTGTGTCCGAAGTATTGACAGCATAAAGTTACTAACCCAGCAGCCGTTGCGAATTAAGTGTACTGGTTGGGGAACTCGTCAAATCTGCGGCACTGACCGCTACGGTTTTCCTACTCGTCACCGCGAACGTAAACAGGTTCATTTTGGTTTCAGGACTGGTAATATCGTCAAAGCTGTTGTCACTTCCGGGAAAAAAGTAGGTGAATACGTAGGGCGCTTACTGTGCCGTAAAACGGGAAGCTTTGATATTGCCACGAATACAGGCGGCGTAACTGGCATTAGTCATAGGTTTTGTAAATCAATTCATCAAAAAGATGGCTACAAGGGATGCTTTTTAAATCAAGACGGCTTCTTAAACTGCCCCAGTCTAGTTTACTCCCTGGTCTTTTGACACAGGGCTTCCACACTCCCAAGGAGGCTTAGGTGAGGCAATGTTTACTGCAACGGAAACCTCTGTAATTGTACTGATATTACTCGCGGCTGTCGGTATATTAGGTTGGGGATTCTATCGATCTCAACCTTTTGGTAAGCTGGGAATTCTAGCTTGGCTACAATCCGTAGTGCTGATGGCACCTTGGCTGTTGTTCTTTGGATTATTCGCCGCCGGGGTTTATCTCAACCTAGTCAGCATCCTGTTTTTGTTGGTTGCTGCGGCGGGATTGTATATTTTCCTGGGAAGTCAACTGCGCGCCGCAGCTAAGGATGCACAGCTGCAAAAGCCAACTTCAGCGGTGGAGAATGGCAACGAAATCCCTAAGGAAGCAGCGCCACAGTCGGAAAACACACCAAACGCGCCACCAGAATTACCCCAGATTCCGACCATAGAATTGCTGTCGATTCCCGATCTTGATCTCAAGACGATTCAAGGAATATTCGGCATCGATACGTTCTTTGCTACCGAAACGATTCCCTATCAGGAAGGAGCTATCTTTAAAGGTAACCTGCGGGGGGAAGCTCAAGCCGTCCACACCAGGTTGTCAGCAGCTTTAAACGAGCGACTCGGCGATCGCTACCGGCTATTTTTAGTCGCAAATCAGGATGAAAAGCCGGTCTTTATCGTCTTACCCAGTCGCAACGACCCAAAATCCTCAACCATCCCCCAAAAAGTCCTAGCAATTATACTGTTGCTGGCAACGATCGCTACCTGTTTCGAGGCAGCAGGGATACTGATGGGCTTCGATTTCTTTAACAACTTGAATCGGTATAACGATGCTTTGCCCATCGCTGCTGGCTTTTTAGCGGTTTTAGCTGCCCACGAAATCGGTCATTGGCTGCTAGCATTGCGTCACAATATCCGCCTCAGTTTACCTTACTTTATTCCTACCTGGCAGATTGGCTCGTTTGGCGCTATCACTCGCTTTGAGTCGCTGCTACCTAACCGCAACGTTCTGTTCGATATTGCCTTTGCTGGACCCGCAGCGGGTGGGATTGTTTCCCTGTCTATGCTGGTTATTGGTTTATCGCTGTCCCATCCAGGCAGTTTCTTTCAAATACCCGCTCAATTTTTCTCCGGCTCGATTTTAGTGGGAAGTTTGGCGCGGGTGGTTTTAGGTTCTGCGTTGCAGCAGCCAATAGTTGACGTTCACCCGCTAACGGTGATTGGTTGGCTAGGATTGGTGATTACGGCGATAAACTTAATGCCAGCGGGGCAATTAGACGGAGGTCGAATTGTTCAGGCAATCTACGGACGCCAAATAGCTTCCCGTGCGGGGGTGGCGACGTTAATTGTCTTAGCGATCGCCACCCTAGCCAATCCCCTTGCCCTATACTGGGCAATTGTAATTGTGTTCTTACAACGGGATCTGGAAAGACCCTGTTTGAACGACATTACAGAACCCGACGACGCACGCGCCGCCTTGGGTTTGTTGGCGCTATTTTTGATGCTGGTGACGCTAATTCCCTTAAGCCCCGGATTAGCTGGTCGTCTGGGTATTGGCGGCTGATGGATTGTCAGTGGTAATGGGTAATTGGTAATGGGTAATGGGTAATTGCTAATTGCTAATTGCTAATTGCTTTTACCAATTACCTATTACCCAATCTAAAATTTGCTAATTGGTAACTGATTTTTCCCATTACCGATTACCCATTACCGATTACCCATTACCAAATCTAAAATCTAAAATCTAAAATCTAAAATTATGAAGGTTATGGCTACAACCCCGCCAGTTTTAATTGTTTTAGACCTCAGTACGTTGATGGGCAGCAGCACTCGCGAATGGCAGGATTACTCGCGGGTGGGTTCTTGCTACTTGCCCCAAGTCGTTTATGAGGAAATAGAATTTCTCTCTAGCCGCGCCCCAGAACCGGATTTGGAAACAACTGCCAGAGAATTCCTGCGCTTTTTCCCGAACAGCGGCTGGCAATTGACGAATGCGAATGCCTCCCATCCCGCGCTGACGCCTCCCCCAGGTCAAGCTTTGAGCAAACAAGCTCGACTGTCCCTGGCTGTCGCCCAGTGTGCCTATGGTTTGTCTGGGGAACGTGCGGGGGAATTGGTTGTTTTGGTGTCCACCCTGCAGCAGCTATTACAACGGCTCTTCGCGTTGCAAAGTCCTAATCTATGCGGCATCGCTCCGGCAGCGCTGTTGCAGTGGGCGCGCACGGGACAGAAACCCCCGGCGGTGACCCAGCAGATGGCGGCTACGCTTAAGGCAGCTGCGACGCCTGTCAGCCCAGCGACAGCTAGCAAACCGGCATCGCCAATACCGAAAGCGGCAAGTTCTACCCTCATGAGTGGTCCTGCGTCGGCGGCGCGGACGCCTGCATCGAGTGCCAGACGCAATTCTGGCGGGATGGGCGCTTTATCTGGACTGATTGCTAGCGTGTTAGCTTTGGTGGGGTTAGCGATCGCAGGTGGCTTCGCTTGGCGAGCCATCCAACCTGCCAGTTTTGACAAATTCTGGCAACAATTGGGTCTACCTGCACTCCCCGGTCAACAACCCGCCCAAAAACCCAAACCCGTGAAAAAATAAGACTTCCCCATATGCAAACGACAGGCATCCACCACGTTGCTATAATTTGCTCTGATTATGAAAAATCTAAGCAATTTTATGTCGAAATTTTAGGATTTTCCATTATCCAAGAAACCTTTAGGGCTGAAAGAAATTCTTATAAATTAGATTTAAAGGTTGGCAACAACGACCAAATTGAATTATTTTCATTTCCCAATCCCCCTCAAAGAGTCAATAACCCCGAAGCTTGTGGATTGAGGCATTTATCCTTTGCAGTTGAAGATATCGATCGAGCCGTTGCCGAGTTAAAATCTCAGGGCGTCTTTATAGAAACTATAAGAATTGATGAAATTACGGGCAAGCGCTTTACTTTTTTCAAAGACCCAGACGGCTTGCCTCTAGAAATATACGAGAATTAGAGGGAAAAAAGAAGATTTATACAATTGAACTATAAAAGAACAATGAAGTCCCTCCTGCTCTCCCATAAATGAGTAAGTAATCGAAGCGAGCAGAATTCAGTATTTTCCTCGTTTAAAAATATCCAACAAAGCAGCAAATTAGTTATTGAGGAAGCCTGAGCGAGTTCTGAGCAAGAAGAATTCTTGACAGAACAAAGATCTAATTGCAAATATCTCCGATCTAATTGCCCCAGGCAGGTCGCGCAGCTGCGATCGTGTGCTATCAGGCACATTCCTGGGATAGATAAATGGCTCTTATTCCTGGATACAGGAACTTTTTGAAAGCCAGCAAAATCTTACGTTCTGTAAACAATTGGAAAAATTTCCGGTTACTGTCAGAACTCGATAGTATCAACAAACAATTATTAACCTTTTAGCCCAGACGAAGCATTGGCGAGGCTAGCTATGGAAAAAATTACTGCAACTGGTTTAACCGCAACAACCCCAAATCAAACAGAAAAGCAGCCGCGTCCTTTTGTATTAGCTTTGCTACTGACCGGAATTTTATACTTTGGTGTCAAACCAACGCTGCCTACCAAATCTAACGTTTTAGCGATCAGGTCTGCCGAAACAACTACAACCGTATCAGAACCGATTACTAATGCGGTTTTGCAGCACTTGTCCCTGCAGTCGGGGTTGCCAATGTCTGCAATTTATATTGTCGAGGCTCAACGGTTAACTTGGCGCGATCGCTGTCTGGGTTTAGCTGAGTCTGGTTTATCCTGTACCCCCGCATCCGTCCCTGGATGGCGTTTAACCGTAGCCAGTGGCAAGCAACGCTGGTTCTATCGCACCGATGCTGCGGGTTCCGTAATTATCCTGGAACAGAATACAACCTCACCCAACCAAAATATCCCAGAAGCAGCGATCGCGCGCAATTTTAGATAGGCTAATTGCTCCCGGGAAATATTCCCAGGAGCAATTAGCAATTAGCGATTAGCTATTTTAGCCAGTTGAGTTATTACCGATTACCGTTGTGACACAATAGCAGGTCGCTTGACTGGTTCTGGGAACAGGGATGCGATTGCATTCTGACGTTGGGCGGACGGTTCTTGGGTTAAAGTCCACAAGCTTTCGTAGAAAAAGAACGATATTCCAGAAAAATTGCGCTGGCGCACGGTTTCTACTTGCTGTTGGATCTGGGGAATTGCCACAAACCGGGGTTTCACCCCAGTCATTATACCGACACCTACGGGAATGCGCTGCCGTGCCGAAAGCACTTCCGGTTGTTCCAATTCCCCGATAAAGCGAGCGATATCATCGCGATACACTTGCAAGATTAATTCATCGATCAATCCTTGCTTATCCCAAGTTTCCCAATCGGTTAAAAAGAATTCGTAAGAAAATCTTTGAGGATTGGGAGATACTGAAACAATCACGTTGGGTTTGCGCTCTTTAATACCTCGGTAAATTCGCTGCATGTACTGGGTAATTTTATCAGCCCGCCAGCGCAGCCATTCCGGGTCTTTAAAATTCTCTGGGGGAGATTGACCGTTGTGTTCTTTCTGATACAGTGCCACTGTAAATGGGTCGTAACCCAACTCAGAGGGAAAGCCGAAATGGTCATCAAATTGAATTCCATCGATATCGTATTTGGTGACAATTTCCAGGATTAAATCTTCGATGAATTGCTGTACATCTGGACGGAAAGGATTGAGCCAAACCCGGTCGTGGCGGCCTTCTTTCCAAATTTGAGTACCGTCTCTGCCCGAAAGAATCCAGTTGGGATAGCGTTGGGCTAATTCCGAATCCGCCGGTGCCATGAAACCAAATTCAAACCAGGGAATTACAGTCATGCCTTTTTTATGACCCTGGTCGATAATTTCTTTAAGGATATCGCGCCCGCGCAAGCCAATTTCCGGGTCAAGCGATCGCCCGATTGTCCCCCTCGCTATCGCACTCGGATAAAGCGTGTAACCCCAATTCCAAACCGTGGGATATACAGTATTCAAATGCAACTTGTGCAGGCGTTCCAAGGCGCGGGAAAGCCGCGAGGGCGAAAACAACACGTCGCTATCAATATTCGTCAGCCAAACACCCCGGATCTCCTCTGTAGGCATTTTCCGTGGTGTTGGTACTGTTGGTGCTTCCCCTGTAGGCGGGGGTGGTGGCGTTGTTATCGTTACCGATGCTTCCCCTGTAGGCGGGGGTGGTGGCGTTGTTATCGTTACCGATGCTTCCCCTGTAGGCGGGGGTGGTGGCGTTGTTATCGTTACTGATGCTTCCTCTGTAGGCGGGGGTGGTGGCGTTGTTGGCACCGCTGGTACGGTAGGCGGGGGTGTTGGCGTTGTTGGCGTTGCCTCTGGAGATGGGAGTGCCTCCGGCGTGCCGAGTTTAGCAATATACTGGTCAGGCACAACACCAGAAATTCCCATTGCCTGACACAAGGAAGCCGCTACCTCGCCGCGATTTGCCAGTTGACTGGGTTTGAAGCTGCGGACATCCGGGTAATTGACCACGAGTTGCTTTTCTATGGCAGCTGCGATCGCATTGCGCGCATAGTTAGAAATATCTTGGGCATCCTCAAACACCCCATCCAGCATTTCAGCAGGTGGCTGACTAGGCGTATACTTTAACCCACTCGCCAAAGCGACTAATACTTGTTCGCGGGTAATCTTTAAATTTGGGTTAAAAGTCCGCCCAATATAACCCGAAAGAAAACCCGTTCGATAGGCGCTGCCAATTGCCTCCACCGCCCAATAATTAGACGGAATATCGACAAATCTCATCGGATCGCGAACAGGAGTTACATTGGGGAAAGCCTTAGCGATTGATGTCGCAAATTCAGCCCGCGTTACTGGATTGCTAGGTTTAAAACTACCATCCGGGTAACCGCTAATTATCTCTCGCCGGACTAATTCTTCAATACAAGGTTGCGCCCAATGTCCTTGAATATCGTTCAATCCCGTCTGCGCTAAAGCCTGAGTTAGCAAGACGGAGATTATCATGCTAAGCGCAGCTAGGAAGGCAAGCCAAGCCTTACCCTTAAAGGTGCGGCGAAACGAGAACAGTCCGTCTGCCCAAGTTGTAAAAAGGTTGTTAACCAACTGTTTTAACATCTGCCCAACTGTGGATGTGCCAAAATTAACGCAAGTATACAGTGACGGGCATGATGATGGAACAGATTCAGGGTTAAAATCGGAACGCTGGGAGCATTACGCTCAAAGTGGGAGGATATAACAATGAAAAAATTAAGATTCACCTGCGAAAATGAATTAAAGCATTTTGGCGCCTGCGATGCTTCGGGTTCTGTGGCTCTATTCGATACAAAATATTTGGTAGTCGCGAATGATGAAGACAATATTTTAAGAGTTTATGACTCAACCTCTTCGGGAAAACCGCTGGCATCAATCGACATCAATAACTATTTTACAAATAACCCCAAAGGCAGGGAAGTAGATATTGAAGCTGCAACCATCTTAAATGGATCAATTTACTATATTACATCCCATGGCAGAAACAAAAATGGCAAAGAAAGACCAGAACGCCGTAACTTGTTCGCCAATCAGTTCGCAGTTGAAGGTGAAAGTTTTCCCGCTCAACAAGTTGGGCATTCTTACTCGAAACTTTTAGAAGATATGGAAAAAGATGAAAGACTTAAAAAGTATAAACTGGAATCAGCTGAAAAATTAGCCCCAAAAGAAAAGGGGGCGTTAAATATTGAGGGACTGTGTACCACACCAGACAAACAATTATTAATTGGATTCCGCAATCCGATTCGAGAAGGTAAAGCGCTGGTAGTGCCTCTGGAAAATCCGGAAGAGCTTGTGCAAAAAGAAGATATCTCTGCAAAATTTGGAGAGCCAATAGACCTGGATTTAGGTGGGTTGGGGATCAGGAGTATCGAATACTGGGAAAGCCACGAACTATACATTATAGCCGCAGGAGCTTATCACAGCGGTGACGAATTCAGATTTTATCAATGGTCGGGAAATCGAGATGAAAAACCAGAAGAAATAGAAATTGTTGATTTACCGCCAGGGTTTAATCCAGAGGCAATTGTAATCTATCCAAATCTAGACAACAAATTTCAAATCCTCAGCGATGATGGAAGCGTCAAACGGGAAGGCGAAACTCCATGTAAAGACTTGCCGCCAGAAAGCGAGCAAAAATTCTTTAGAAGCGTCTGGGTAAACGTTGAAATATTGTAAAAAATCGGCGGCTAATGGCTAATGGCTAATGGCTAATGTAAGGATATGAGTAAGCTCGCAATTAGCTGTAGGGGCGGGTTTTACCAACCAATCCGCGCCAACACCAAAGTTTCTCTGAAAAATCGTTGATTTGTCACCTAGAGATCTAGGTCGAAACAAAGGTGATGGCTTCGTTAAACCCACCCCTACTTGCGTTAAAATTTCAAAAATTGTACCTTGGCTAGTTAACGGCGATGACTTGGACATTTGGACAAAAGTTACAGGGTAGCAACTACACGATCGAGAAAGTGCTGGGTGAAGGTAGCTTTGGTATTACCTATCTGGCCCGAAATGAAAACAATCGGCGCGTTGTTATCAAAACTTTAAACGATCGCGCGCAACAAAGACCTGATTTTGACAAGTTACATCAAGATTTTCTCAACGATGCACTACGACTAGCCAGATGCACCCATCCTCATATTGTCCGAGTTGAGGAATTAATAGAAGAACGTGGTTTATTCTGCATGGTAATGGAATACATCGAGGGAGAAGATTTAGCCAGTCGGGTGGAAAACCAAGGAATTTTACAAGAAGATGAAGCACTGCGCTACATTGAGCAAATCGGTGCGGCGTTAATAGCCGTTCACGATCGAGGTTTACTGCATCGGGATGTAAATCCACAAAACATTATGTTGCGATCCCCCCTTGCCCCCCTTGACAAGGGGGGATCCCCCCTTGCCCCCCTTCACAAGGGGGGTGTGGAAGCAGTGTTAATTGATTTTAGTATTGCCCGCGAAGTTGGATCGGATTGTTTTGCACCAATTGAACAGTATGAAAAAGAAACCAAATTGGGTGTGTATACAGATGTTTATGGTTTGGCGGCGACATTGTATGCAATTTTAACGGGAGAGTTGCCCGTAGCAGCCCCTGCGAGAGCTGAGAATACGCCATTAATAGCGCCGAAACAGTTGAATCCGGATATTAGCGATCGGATAAATCAAGCCATTCTCCAAGGTATGGCATTTCAACCTCACGAACGCCCGCAATCAATTCAAGAATGGTTGCAATTGCTCTACAAAGATCCGGTTACTTCCCCACAATCTTCAACTTCAACAACCAGGCAACAGTCGCCAACAAAAACGGTTTTTTCACAAGATTTTCCTTGGGGTTTATTAGCAGGAGTTTTATTAAGCTGCGGCTGGATAGGTTTTGCTCTAGCTCAGATTATGGCTCCAGGTTGGGTTTGGTCATTAGTATTAGCTTGTGCATTAATTCCCCAAATATCTGGGTATGCGATCGCCATCTTTGGTTCCCTTGCGGCTGGGGTTCTAGCTCTTAATTTAATTGTCGAACCTTCAAGTAAGACCTTGTCAAACCTGCCCCTTCTAGCAACAGCCGTGTCCTTATCTGAAATGGCAGTTTGGTATTCAGCTTTAGGTATTATTTACTGTGCGTTTTCCACTTCATTTTTGCAGCAATTAAAAACATTATTCAGCAAATTTAACGCGGTTTTAATTTTAACCGTAACTTCTTGGTTAGGAATAGGCTTAGGCCGGTTACTGGGTTTTATGTTTGAGTAAACTTGGCAGCATATTTTATATATAAATCCCAAATATGCACATTACAACCCCCTTTTTAAATGAACCGCCATAGACGCGCCAGCGGCTTCCCGTAGGGTAGACGCCAAGAACGCCAAGAAGAAGAAGAAGAGAGAAAATAAAGAGGGTAATCTTTACGGATTTGGTATGAAATATTCTCTGTTTTCTCTTTCTCTGCGTCCTCTGCGCCTGGAGCGGTTCGTTAAAAAAAACACTGATATAGATGAGCTAGCTTACCACAGCAGATCTGACGGAACCAATAAACAGCGAACCAAGTCTATATCGCCGTAACCCTGAAAAAACCTTTAATCAAACAAAAACTATGGGGATTTTAAAAGCTCTGATTTTAGCTAGTATCTTGTCTGTAAGCACCAGCCTGACAGTCATAAATGCTGCCCTTGCTTACCCAGAAATACCCCAAACTGCTAATGCTATCGCTCAACGTCCAGCAAACGAAAACCGCCTACCCCCGCGAGTAGCAAACGCCGTGCGCCAGGATCTATCCGGCAAAACCGGCATTGCTCCCGGACAACTAAGAATAACTCAATTTAGCCGCCAAACTTGGCCCGATGGCTGTCTCGGACTCCCCGACCCCGATCAATTTTGCACCCAAGCCTTAGTCGAAGGGTGGCGCGTTGTCGTAACCTATCAGAATCAAACCTGGGTTTATCGTACCAACGACTCCGGTTCCTTAGTCAAATTAGATACAGCGGCTAGCCAAACCAAAGATACTAACAAGCTCAAACCCTTTCCAATTCCCGCCAGCGAACTACCGCCTCCTCTGACGCAAGGTATGATTTTTCGAGCTATCTCCAGTGGTGGATTTGCGGGTTTGACCTATGAAACCGTTCTGATGAATGACGGACGATTAATGCGAGTCAGGATCGGCGATGCTAATGATAGCGATCGCAGCGTGCGCCAAATTTCTCCCCAACAACTACGAGAATTTCAGCGGTTACTACAACGCAACTCGCTGTCTCGTTTCAATGGTATGAGTTACCCAGCACCCAGCGGATCTGCCGACTTTATTACCGTCACAATTTCTAGTTCAGCCGGTACTACCCGCTACGCCGATATGGTTCAAAATAATCTACCTCAACCTTTGCAGCAAGTCGTTCAAGCTTGGAATCAGATTACCAGCGCCACCCAATGACTGGTACTTTTCCATAAAGCCAACATATTTGTAGAGTGGGGATTGCCTGCGACTATCCCTGCTTTTAGCTTCTAGCATTTTGGTGGGCAATGTCCACCTTTCGTTTAATCCCAGACAAATTTCCGGAATATACAAGCGATATGCCGACCGCACGCTGCGCGAACGCCCCTCCACAGGTAGCCAACACTTTTTCATCGATGCCGCCTAGGGGTAACCCTTTCCCGCGCAGCGTAATTTTATCTGTCATAGGCGATCTGCTTTCTCTTTTTGCCTGTTCGCTTTCTCATTTCAGTAATTCGCGCATTCATTTTGGTATTTTCCCCAAGCTTTATGGCAATTTACTTTCTCCTTTTGCCAGTTGGCTTTCTCATTTCAGTAATTCGCGCATTCATTTTGGTATTTTCCCCAAGCTTTATGGCAATTTACTTTTTCATTTTGCCCGTTGGCTTTCTCATTTCAGTAATTCGCGCATTTTAGGGCATATTCCTGACAATCAACTGTCACATAGACAGTCCCAGAACTTGTCCCTGAGAAAGCCTCAAAGATCGTCGAGTAAAGTTGAGCAAGAGGGAAAACTACCGTCACATCAGGGTTTCACCATTTGCGATCGCCCAGTTTGACACAAGAGCGCCAATCAACCGACTGGCATATTTTCTACAAACCATATTGCTGAACTTGCATATTCCAAAGCGCAGCATACTCCCCTCCACATCGCAAAAGCTCCTCGTGAGTCCCCTGCTCAACTAAACGTCCCTGCTTCAAAACTAAAATCCGGTCAGCCATACGCACAGAAGCCAGTCGATGGGTAATCAAAAGTGTAGTCTTACCCCGCGCTAGCTCAACAAAGCGGCAAAACACCTCGTATTCGCTGCGAGGATCGAGTGCAGCCGTAGGCTCATCTAAAATTAATAATTGGGCATCTTCCCGTACAAAAGCGCGAGCAAGAGCTAACTTTTGCCACTGTCCTCCAGAAAGTTCTGTCCCACCAAATTGCTTGCCTAAAAGAGTCTCTTCTCTGGCTGGAAACTTTTCAACTAATGTAGTTATCCCAGCTTTTTTAACTGCACGTCTAATGCGTTCAAGATTATCCAAAGCTTCAAGATCTCCCAGAGCTATATTTTCCAAAAGCGTCAGCGCGTAGCGACCAAAGTCTTGAAACACCGCAGCAATTTGTCGTCGCCATCCATCCAAATCTAATTCCTTTAAATCTACACCATCGACTAAAATTGCACCCGCTGTAGGGTCGTATAGCCGAGTCAACAGCTTTACCAATGTAGTTTTACCAGCACCATTTTCCCCAACCAAAGCGACTGTTTCGCCAGGGTAAAGCGTAAAGGAAACATCTATCAAAGCGGAGGGACGATCTGGATAACAAAAGTGTACCCGATCAAAAGTAATGCCCTGACGAATTGATTGAAGAGGACGCGGGGACACGGGGACGCGAGGACAAGGGGAAACCCCATGCCTAAAGTCAGGGGATTCCAACTTTGAAGACGAGGTGGAGAATGGGAGACAAGCGAGAGGGTCGAGTGTTGTTAAAGAACTCCCCGTGTCACCGCGTCCCCGCGTCCCCGTGTCTTCCTTTTCTTCTTCTCCAGTAATAAATTCGGGAGGCTCAGACCAGTTGCTTCTCGCTTGAGAAGAGTCGCTCGACCCGTCTCTCCTTCTGGGCGTCTTTGCGTCTTCTTGGTCAAACATCGGCTTACTTTGATAGTGCGCTGCCATTGTTGGTTGGCTATCTAGGAAACTAAAGAACTGCTGCATATACAACAGAGTTTCAAACAAAAGTGTGGCAGTATTAACCAACTGTTCTAGATTTTGCTGCAAGTAAGCTAGCGATTGTACAAACAGCAGAACGCTACCTGGACTAATTTCCCCTCTAAAAGCTTGCTGCACCACCCAGTAAAAAGCCAAGCCATTTCCTAAAGTACTTAATATCGCCAAATTTGAAGCCCAAAAAGCTTGCTTTCCCCGCAGGTGACGCATCGTTTGATGGAAAGACGCAAATGCTTGGACATAACGATTAATAAAAAACGAACCGAGCTTAAATAGCCGCACTTCCTTAGCGTAAGTATCGGTGAGCATTACCGTGGAACAGTACTGCATCCGCCGAGCTTGCGGACTTTTTTCCAACATATTATCCCAAATTGTTAGCTCGTACTGGAAAGAAACATATGCTTGGGGTATGGTAGTTGCTACAATTAAAAACGGAATCCAAAACCCTAGTGGAACCAGCAGCCCAAACATCGCTACCACGGTGAATAAAGTTTTGCCTGCTTCAGCCAAATTCATAATTAAATTCAGCGGTTGATGGCTGACTTGTTGCTGGAGAAGCTGCAATTCATCATAAAATTTAGCATCTTCAAAGCGGCTTAAATCGGTAAAAGTATCGGCTTTACGCATGAAAAGCAAGTTGATATGAGCAGAAAGCTTTTCACCCAAGTTTCCTTGCACTGCTCCCACCCAAGGACTCAGAAGTGTTTCTAACAGCAAAGCGCCAACCCATGCCGCTACCAAGCTACTCAAGGCTACAAAGCCAAGTTGTTGATTTTGGTTTAAAGCTACTGCCACTGTATCTACTACTTGTTTGGTAATCCAGACGCTCAGTGCTGGGACAATTCCCTGCAACAAAACGGCAGTAACCATAAAGATTGTTTCTCCCCGCGCTGCTGTCCATAAAAATGGTAGGAAACGGAAGAGAACGCTTCTGTAGCTTTGCACAATATCAAGCACTTGTGTAAACTGCGTCATAGGTTGAGTTTTTGTTTATTGGTTATGGTTTCCAGCAGTTTTTGAGCGAATGGTACTAAGATAACGGGTTTGTAGTTAGCGCTGGAAAGCCGGTGTTATTTAGGTTCCGATCCTTAATAGATGCAATGGAAATCAACTTATGCACTTTTCGGCTTGCAGCTGGATTGGAATGATTTAACCGCAGAGACGCAGAGGACACAGAGGAAGAAAGAAGATGAATCATTGAGATGCGAGTGGATTTGATATCAGATAAGTAGGTGAGTATAAATAAACTGAACAAGAGGCGCCCACCCCACAAGAGAGATAAAATTCTTCTGGGGTGGGCATTGGAGCCCGCCCCACGCTTGCATAACTATTTTCACTTTATTTACCTGCACCTACTTATTGCAGAGGTTGCCATGACATGACAGAGAATAAGCTCGGTCGTGCGTAAGTCCTATCTTTTTTATTTAACGCAAGTTGCTAGTTATAAACTTGGGCATTGCTAATTGCTAATTGCTAATTGCTAATTGCCAAACTCAATAATATCTTTCCATTAGCCATTAGCCATTAGCCATTAGCTATTAGCTATTGAGATAACTAGCAACTTGGATTATTTAGTCTTGCTAGGCTGAGGCTTTCACTCAAACGGGTGATGCCTTTGACATGAAAAAACAATAAATTGTGATTTAGAACGCAAAGTTATAATAATCGCGATCGCTCAACATATCTGTAATTCTCACAGGTGGCTCATTGAGTAGCTCGCTTCAATATCAGGGAAACTGCGGCACAATATAACTGTTGGTACTAAGCCAGGATTTATGATAACTTTTCAGCACGAACACCTCTGGAAAGGTCTTAATCAAGTTGTCAGCGAGGTCAACAGATATGACATGAGTAAGACAGTTGTTATCCATTTGGGAAGTGGCGATCTATACAGCGGATTTCCGCGAGTCACTGCTCAGTTATGGATCGCAGAACACCCCGGTGCTGAGCAATTTATTGGCAGCTTACCCGCAGCACCAGATTTGGTTAACTTGTATAGAAATTGGCAGTCAATTTATCAGCATTTATGCGATCGCAAACAACTGCGTTCCTCGTTAGCAGTTGAAGATGATGACGATGAACTGGAAATCGATCAAGGTAGTATTACTAACGTCTCTGTTGTTGGGTTTAGTGAGGCGTGCCAAAAGTTACAAGAAGGCATCAATAGTTGGCTCAGCTGTGCCGAGTTTCTTAACATCGACCGACAATTGCGATCGCAACTGGACACAAAAGAAGAAATTCGGGTGATTATTGAAACCAACGATGACTTGCTGCGCCGATTACCTTGGCATCGCTGGAATTTGTTTGAAGATTATCCTCTGGCAGAAATCGCCCTCTCTAGACCTGAGTATAAACGCCGGAACTCCTCACAGCCAAAAATCTGGCGAAATCAAGTCAGAATTTTGGCAATTCTGGGTGATAGTCAAGGCATCGATTTGGAGGCAGAAACCAACTTTCTCAAGCAACTCCCAGATGCAGAAGTTGAGTTTCTCGTCAATCCCTCGCGAGCTGAATTTAATGCACAGCTTTGGCACAAGTTAGGCTGGGATATCCTGTTTTTTGCCGGTCATAGTCAAACCGAGGGTGAAACAGGCCGGATTTATTTAAATGAGAATAAGACAAACAACAGTCTGACAATCGAACAGTTACAAGAAGCTCTCAAAGCTGCTATTGAAAATGGGTTAAAACTGGCAATTTTTAATTCCTGCGATGGGTTGGGATTAGCGTTAGCTTTGGAAAAATTGAATCTGACTGCAACTATCGTGATGCGGGAACCAGTACCGAATCGCGTGGCACAGGATTTTTTTAAACAGTTTTTAGCAGCTTTTGCAGTTGAACGACTTCCTTTATATGTTTCCGTGCAGCGATCGCGCAGAAAGTTACAAGGTTTAGAAGATGACTTTCCCGGTGCTTCTTGGTTGCCCGTCATTTGCATGAATCCGGCAGTAGAACCGCCGAATTGGTTACAATTAGGCGGAATTCCTCCTTGTCCCTATCGCGGTTTATTTGCCTTCCGAGAAGAAGATGTACATTTATTTTTTGGACGGGAAGAGTTCACTTTGGATTTGGTTAAAGCAGTAAAAACAAAGCCGTTGGTGGCTGTTGTTGGCCCCAGTGGCAGTGGGAAGTCTAGCGTAGTATTTGCTGGGTTGATTCCGTCGCTGCGACGCGATGAGAGATTGGCGATTGGCGATTGGCAATTGAAGAATGGGACGCCGTTAATTATCTCTTTTCGTCCGGGGAACAATCCTTTTAAAGCTTTGGCAATCGCGTTAGCTTCTCTGTGGTATCAAAACGAAAATCACAAAGCGAATTCCTGCCGTTTAACTGAACTGGAATTAGAAATTGCACTCAAAGAAGATGACCAAGCTTTATACAAAATTATTCAAACAATACTCCAGCAAAACTCAGGTTCTCGCTTCATCCTCATAGCCGATCAGTTTGAGGAACTTTACACCCAAACTCCAGAACAGGAGCGTCAGTCTTTTTTGGATTTATTGCTAACAGCAATAAGATTAGCTGGAGCGTTTACCTTAGTTCTTACCTTGAGGGCGGACTTTTACGGACATGCTCTATCCAATCGCTCATTTAGCGATGCCTTGCAAGGGGCAGTGCATAATCTTGGTCCGATGTGCCGCGAGGAGTTGCAAAGAGCGATCGCAAAACCTGCGGCACTCATGCAGGTAAAGTTAGAAGAAGGGTTGACAAATAAACTCATTCATGCTGCATCGGGACATTCAGGACGTTTACCGTTATTGGAATTTGCCCTAACTCAACTGTGGTCAAAACAGAAAGACGGGTGGTTGACTCATCAGGCATACGAGGAGATTGGCGGCGTAGAGGAGGCGCTGGCTAACCATGCCGAGACGGTGTATGCCCAACTTGATGAAGCAGATAGACTGAGGACGCAACGGGTATTGATTCAGCTAGTGCAGCCTGGGGTAGGGACGGATGATAACCGCCGTTTGGCGACTCGCGATGAGGTAAAACAAGAAAACTGGGATTTGGTGACGCGCTTGGCATCTGCGCGTTTGGTGGTAACAAACTGCAACGCCTCCACCGGGGAAGAAACCGTAGAAATCGTGCATGAAGCGCTAATTCGTTGCTGGGGACGCTTGGGGCATTGGATGCAGGTTAACGCCGAGTTTCGCCTCTGGCAAGAGCAACTACGAGCCTCTGTACGTCAGTGGATCGCTAGCAGTTTCGATCAAGGGGCGCTGTTGCGAGGGAAGCCTTTGGCAGATGCCCAATATTGGTATCAGCAACGTCGAGATGAACTCAGTCAGGGAGAAAAAAGTTTGATCGAACTGAGTTTAGAATTGCGCGACAAGAAACTCAAAAAACAAAAACTCCGGCGACAACTTACAATCTGGGGACTGATTGGTGGCTTAGCGATCGCTTCCACAGTAGCCTCTTTTGCTTGGTGGCGATGGCAGAATTCAGAGATCAAAGCTTATAGCGAAGCCTCAGAAGCACTGTTTGCCTCAGACAAAAAGTTAGATGCCTTGATCGAAGGTTTAAAAGCAGGAAAACTACTCAAAAGCGCTATTGGCGTAGAACCCCTGACAGAGATTCGAGCTGCGAACGCCCTACAACAAGCAGTTTACTGGGTGAGAGAAAACAATCGCTTGCAAGGACATAAAAATCGGGTTAATAGCGTCACTTGGAGTCCCAACGGCAAAATCCTAGCTTCGGCGAGCGATGATAACACGATTAAACTCTGGAATCTTGAGGGCAAGGAGATCGGGACCCTCGAAGGGCATACTGCTGCGGTCAATAGTATCAGCATCAGCCCCAACGGCAAGATCCTGGTTTCTGGAAGTAATGACGGCACCATCAAACTCTGGACCCTTAAAGGCAAAGAAATTAGAACGCTTAAATATGGGGCTGGAGTTAATAGCGTCAGTATCAGCCCCGATGGCAAAATTGTCGCTTCTGCTGGTGGCGGCACTATCAAACTCTGGAACCTGAACGGCAAAGAAATTAGGACGCTGAAACATAATACTGAAGTCATCGCTGTCAGCATCAGTCCCGACGGCAAGATGCTAGCTGCGGGGACTTATGACGGCACGATCGAACTTTGGAGTTTAGATGGCAAAAAAATCAAGACGCTCAAAGCGCATCAGGAAGATGTGATGAGCGTCAGTTTCAGCCCAGACGGGCAAATGCTGGCTTCGACGGGTTATGACAAAACCGTCAAACTTTGGAGAATAGCCGACGGCAAAGAACTCTGGACGCGCAAGGGGCATAGTGATTCAGTCTGGAACGTTAGCTTTAGCCCAGATGGCAAGATGCTAGCGAGTGCGAGCATTGACAAGACGATCAAAATCTGGAACTTGGAAGGCAAACTGCTTGAAACGCTCAACAATAATAGTTGGGTTTATGGCGTCGCTTGGAGTCCCAACGGCAAGACCTTAGCTGCGGCAAATATTGACAAAACCATCAAACTCTGGTGCTTTGAGGACAAAGAACTCAAGAAGCTTGCGGGGCATAACGATGTCGTCAGGAGTGCTAGCTTTAGCCCTGATGGCGAAACAATTGCCACCGGAAGCGATGACGCAACCATCAAACTTTGGAGTAGGGATGGCAAGCTAATTAATACATTTAAAGGGCATAGCGGTAAAGTCTATAGCGTCGCTTGGAGTTCCAACGGCAAGATGCTGGTTTCAGGAAGTGATGACAACAGTATCAAACTTTGGAGGATTGCAGATGGCAAGGAACTTTTGACGCTCAAACATCAAAATGCCGTGAGGAGCGTTAGTATCAGTCCCGACAGCAAGATGCTGATTTCAGGAAGCGATGACAACACAATTAAACTTTGGAGAATTGCCGACGGCAAGGAAATTTTGACACTCAAAGGACGCGATTCGATTTATAGCATCAGCATCAGCCCAGACGGTAAAACGCTAGCTTCGGGAGGTTTTGACAACAATATCCAACTCTGGAGAATTGCCGACGGCAAGTTACTTAGTACGCTCAAAGGACATAGCAATTCAGTGAGGAGTGTAGCTTGGAGTCCTGACGGCAAGAAAATTGCTTCAGCGAGTACTGACAATACCATCAAACTCTGGAACTTGGAAGGCAAAGAACTTTTGACGCTCAACGGAAATGGCGGCTGGGTTTATAGCGTCGCTTGGAGTCCCGACGGCAAGACAATCGCTGCTGCTAATGATGACAACAGTATCAAACTCTGGAGCATTGACGGCAAAGAACTTAGGAGACTAACAGGCCATAGCGATAAAGTTAGGAGCGTTAGTATCAGTCCTAACGGTAAGACCCTGGTTTCAGCAGGTAGCGATCGCCATGTATTCTTGTGGAACTTAGAGCTATTGGAGCTAGATATTTTATTGAAACATGGGTGCGATCGCTTGCACGATTATCTCAAAACCAACCCAAATGTGAGTCCGAGCGATCGCCATCTTTGTAAAAGTTAATCTCCTGCCAGATTGAACAACAATATTGAGTAAATGTAGGGTGCGTTAGCGAAGCGTAACGCACCATCATCACTATATATCCCATTGCTGCGTAATATCATGTCCGGTCGATTACCCATAATCAGGATCCGGGACACGGCATTATTAACGTTATCTGTTTGTCCGAGATATCTATGATGCCGTGTCCCTACGTAACAACGGGGTGAGGTTTTTTTATTATGGGCAATTCAACTGACATCATATAAGTCTTGATCTTAAAAATACAGAATAAAGAAAAAGACAATATTGTCTGTAGTAAAAACTTTATCCTATCTGGCGATCGCGAGTGCATCAGTTGATTTCAACTCCACCTATTAAGAAGGCAGAGAGAAGGCAAAAGACAAGGTTGTCTCGACTCCAAGTTTCTCCTCTATCTTCCAAAAGTGCATCAGTTGATTTCAACAACACCTATTAAGAAGGCAGAGGTAAGGCAAAAGACAAGGTTACCTTAACTCCAAACTTCTCCTCTATCTTCCAAAAGTGCATCAGTTGATTTCAACAACACCTATTAAGAAGGCAGAGGTAAGGCAAAAGACAAGGTTACCTTAACTCCAAACTTCTCCTCTATCTTCCAAAAGTGCATCAGTTGATTTCAACTCCACCTATTAAGAAGGCAGAGGTAAGGCAAAAGACAAGGTTACCTTA
This sequence comes from Microseira sp. BLCC-F43, assembly GCF_041929235.1. NCBI lineage: Bacteria > Bacillati > Cyanobacteriota > Cyanophyceae > Aerosakkonematales > Aerosakkonemataceae > Microseira > Microseira sp. BLCC-F43. The sequence goes on along the minus strand of NZ_JBHFNP010000022.1, from coordinate 10,094 downwards.
ACTCCAAACTTCTCCTCTATCTTCCAAAAGTGCATCAGTTGATTTCAACTCCACCTATTAAGAAGGTAGAGAGAAGACAAAAGACAAGGTTGTCTCAAATCCAAATTTCTCCTCTATCTTCTAAAAGTGCATCAGTTGATTTCAACTCCACCTATTAAGAAGGTAGAGAGAAGACAAAAGACAAGGTTGTCTCTAGTCTAATCTCAACAAAACTCAAATCCATGTTTCCAATAAGGAGAACAAAATGGTTACTAACTTTGAATCTGGCAACAAAGAATACAGCAAACCCCAACTAATTGAAGTAGGTGATGCGATTAAGGTAACATTGGGGCGCTATCGCCGGGGACACCGCGATCATCGGCGTTACTACTACCGCTAATTTGTCACTAACCCAGAGTAAATAACTCAACGTCGTCCCCTCAAGAGGACGGCGTGAGTAATCAAATCGAAAATCAATTCCAAGCAACCAATAAATAGGAGAAAAAAATGGACACCAAACAATACCGTAAACCCCAACTAATTCAAGTCGGCGATGCGATTAAGGCTACATTGGGGCGCTACCGCCGGGGACACCGCGATCATCGGCGTTACTACTACCGCTAATTTGTCACTAATCCAGAGCGAATAACTCAACGTCGTCCCCTCAAGGGGACGGCATGGGCAATCAAATCGTAAGTCGATCGACCAACGGGTTCAGTTGTTCAGAAGTCTCTCAGGTTTCCTGGTTCCTGAGTAAAAAAACCAGGAACCAAGGTTTACCCTTGTACATTTGCCCAGTTAGTAAAAGCAGGATAAAACCTATGAAACGCTGGTTTTGTGGTTTTTCATCAAGAATTAATTCTTCAGGAGCAACTCTTCCTAAACCAATAGATGGAAAAATAGTTTGGGAGGGGGCGAATTCCTTTTGGGTATGCGGAAATTGGAAAAAACAGCAAATAATTACGATTTTTGAAGGTACTGTTCAACTGGCTATAGTTGGTACTTGTTTAGCACCTTATGAAACTTTGGTTGAGTTGTTCCAAAATGCTGTCAGAAAAAACGACTACAGCCAACTAATTAGATTGCCTGGTAACTATAACCTGATTGTTCAAAACGAGACTGACACATACGTATTTGTAGATGTGGCTGGTCTTAGACCCGTGTTTTATGCAATGTATGATGATTTTATAGTTTACTCTTCGTTGGGAGTTGCCCTACAGCAATTACTCAAGGCAGAAGTAGATCCCTGTTGGCTGGCTAATTCTTTAGCAGGTTTGACAACGCTAAACAATCTACAAAATCGCTCTCCTTTTTGCCAAGTACAAGCTATTCCCCCCGGTCATTATTTACAAATATCTTCGGGTAAACCGACGTGTAAGCGGTATTGGCACGCACCACAGGAATACAGTAGTTTCTCTGAAGCTGCCGAAAAATTGCGCGAACAGCTAATAACTGCTGTTGCAGGTAGAGTGCGCTTATACAGCAACATTACCAGCGATTTGAGTGGTGGTTTTGATTCAACTACTTTGGCTTTAATAGCAGCAAAGAACCTAGCGTTGCCGGGTGATAAGTTACATACAATAACTGTCAAGAGCGTTTCGCAAAATGAATCAGAAGACGTTAAATGGGCTACTCATGCAGCCGCTCTTTACCCAAATATTGAATCGGTAATGATTCAAAGTCACGAGCTGCCTGCCGAGTATAGTAACTTGGAATCAATCCCTCTCACAGATGCACCAGAGCCAAGTATGCTCGATATAGGCCAAATCAGCTACGAGATGGGAATTATTAGGTCGAAAGGCTCTCAACTTCATCTGAGTGGAGAGGGTGGAGATGCGGTGCTTCTAGCTTCTCATTCCTATTTGGCAGATTTATTACGCCGCGCCAAGATAAAAACATTTTTCCAACACGCTTATGGGTGGTCTCGTGTTAGCCATTTGTCGCCATTAGCTTTAATAAATGGTGCTTTTGGTTTGAGTTTCACTTCATATCGTCGGTGGATACTTCAACAAGCTAGAAAACTGATGACTGGACAGTTATCGTCCCAGATGCTGATAGACGAGCATTCTGTAAGCGAGGACATGGTATGGGATTCTGTTCCAAATATTGCTAGTTGGTGTACGAAAAAAACTGTGGATTTAGTTGCTACTTCGCTACAGAATTGGGCAACTGTCGCAAGACCTTTTGCCGACTCTCCAGGAGAACAAAACTCTATAGTTGCGATACACGGAACCGCATTCCACAGTTTAGTTCAGCAGCAGGTAGCTGAAACTTTTGATGTCAATTTAGAATTTCCCTTTCTTGATTCGTTGGTAATTGATGCCTGTCTCTCTGCTCTTCCAGAGGAACGAACAAATCCATTTAAATACAAACCGCTTCTGCCCAAAGCGCTTGAGAGCGATTTGCCTCAGAGCATTTTTACACGCACTACTAAAGGTGATTACACAGTTGATGAGATTGTCGGTTTCCGCAAAAATCAGGCTGCGATCGCCGAATTATTCGAGACTTCTCTGTTGGGTGAGATGGGTTTGATTGATCTCAGAGATCTCCATGCTTTTATGCAGCAATTCAGTATGGGACTCGCTCCTGGTTCGTGGTATTTCAGTCAGGTACTAGCGATGGAACTCTGGCTGCGTCGTGTTGTAGAGGCTAATAGTAGTTTCTGGATGGAAACTAAAGTTTAATTTTACAGATGAACAAATCAAAGGAGGAGAAAACAATGAAAGATATTTGGGTACCCGAATACATAGCGACAACATTATTTGATGACAGTGCTGTGCTATTGGATTTGCGGAAAAATGTTTACTACGCTTTGAATGGAAGTGCAGCCGATTTTTGGAATTCTATGACGCAAACAGGTGAGTTTGAGGAAGCGCTGAAACAGGTGTTGTCTCAATATGAAGTTGATGCAGATGTTGTTAGAAAAGATATGGAGTCGCTGGTAAGTTCTTTGCTGAAAGTTGGGCTGATTCATCGGGTGCCAAGCGGTTCGTGAATTAGTATAACTCTGGCAAAAACAATATGTGGGGCGGGCAAGATGCCCACCCCACAAAACCAAAAAAGTTCTCTCTTGTGGGGTGGCAGACAAGATGCCCACCCCACAAAACCAAAAAAGTTATGTCTAGAAGATGTGGGTAAAAATTATGGCTCAGGAAATGTCGCTAAAACCAATTACTGTGAAACTGAGTTTGATAGAACGTTTGATGGGAGTCTGTACGGTAGTTGTTGCGTATATCGCTGTGCGTTGTCTGCCGTTTGAAACTATCTCTAAAATTCTCGGTGGGTTGAAGCATCTTTGTCAGCGTGAAATCGGTGTTGAGGAGGCAGATATTGCATGGTCAGCGGTGCGTCAATCGAGCTTTTTTTTCTTGGGAAGAGCAGCTTGTCTGGAGTTATCTTTGGCTTTTGTTCTGTTTGCTTTGAGTAAGGGGTTATCGGCAACTTTGTGTGTGGGTGTTGCAACTGAACCGTTTCGATCGCATTCATGGGTTGAGCTTGGTGGTAAACCTTTCCGCGAAGCAGATTACATAGAACGGGATTTCAGAAAATTATTGGCAGTCTAAGAGACTTCTCCAAAAAACAAAGTCAAAGGCAGGCAGGATACCTACCCCAAAAGAGATATGATCGAAGTCTAATAGACCTCGACCATATCTCTTGTGGGGTGGGCGTCTCGCCCGCCTTTGAGGGTAGTTTTTGGCGAAGTCTAATCATAGTAGAGGTCGGTTACCGGAAACTGCATAAGCTCAAAACCCCTGCATCTATTTATTCCATGCAACTGGATGAGTTAACACTTAGAAACCGGGTTTCTGGCTGCGATGTAGAGACGTTACATGTAACGTTTCTACATCAAAAACCGACAATTTTTTATAAAAACCCGGTTTATTTGGGAGTTTCTTTGCGTAATTCCTGAACAGACAAAAGTCTAAAATCAAATTCAATGTATCCAGGAGGACACTGATGTCTAATCCTTTGATGGCAAGTACCGCAAGTAGTCAATCATTTCTCAAACAACCTATGGGAGAGATCGCACCCCTGTGGCAATACTGGAAACTGTGCCAAATTAGTTTGAAATCTGAGATAGTTGGATACGAATATCGGGTCATTCCTGCAGCACAGGAGTTTTTTCAAAAACAATTAGAAGATTTTTCCAATTCTCACCCTGCCCAAAATCGAGACATTCAATCTATTTTAATTTCCTACTTTCACAGCCAAAAATATTCTGTTGATGCTGCAACTCGTGCCAATGCTGGGCTTTGTTTGAGGTGTAATGTTTCTTATCCTATCCTCAAAGCTTGTCAAAAAATCGATAATCTGTTCGGCGGGGACAAGTCTTTTACTTATCGAGATTTGCTGCCTTACGTTCTCAATGACGATGGTCAAGCTGCAATTATTTTGGATAGCGATCGCAAAACTCAATTAATCTTAGATGAACAAGGTCAAGCTAGCACAACAACTTACAAATATTTCACCGTTGAAGTGCTGCGAACCTTTAATTCAGAATCAAAATCGAGCATGAGTTTAGCCAATTGGGCTTATTTACAAACTAAACAAAATCAAGAAATCAAAGATTTTTTATCAGAATTTGGCTGGAAAAATTTGAGCGATTGGGCGCTGTTGAATCGAGCTAGACCCAAGCAAATAGAAAGATTATCAGATCGCGATCGCATCTTAATAGAAGTCTTTCACGCTGTCTACCGTCGAGACAGACGCCAGCAACAAAAAGGTGCCAAAAAATCCCCAGACCCTTCAACTGAACAACTGCAAGAAATGCTCACCCGCTTGCAGAAACAAAATATTGTCATGACTCCAATCGAGTTAATGAAAGGACTGAAACAGCTAGCAACGCAATTGAGGCAGTATGATATTTGGAGTTATAGAGAACCTTTAGAAATTCACGACCCCGATACAGGAAGTGATGTAATCAGACCCGATTTACCTCACGATTCTTTCAATGAATTAGATGTAGAACAGCGGGAACTTATGGATTTTCTGCATCAGGAGTTGAGGTTAGCATTGACCCAATCCATTCAGCAAGAAATAACCTCGCGCATTACCGAGTTGCAAAAAAGCCGAAAGTATGCTAATTTTGCTGAAAAATTCATTCCCGGTTTAAAATTATATTACTGTCAAAGCTTATCCTTAAAAGAAATCGCTCCTGCTTTAGGGATGACCAGTTGGGATCAAGCAAGGCGCATCTTAAATCCGGGAGAACTTCTCAATAAAATACGAACATTGAGCGTGCAACAATTTCTGGACAAGATTTTGAAAAAGGCACAAAGTATGGGTTTAACTCAAATTCCCCCCGAACCAGATTATCTCAAAACCATAGTTGAACTTACAGAAGCTTTTGCCGATAGAGAAGTTTTCCAAGCAGCTGTCGAAGAAATTAGAACGGGGAAAAACCGCGAGATGAACAGCTTATATGCTCAACAACTTCGTGTTTATTTTGAACAACATCCCTAAACAACAAAAGGAGCAAAGTCATGCTTATTTCCCCCATGAATTTAACAGATTTCAGACTTTTGTCACCCGAAGTTATAGAGCTTGAACCAGAACACTTTGAGCAAGCAAGAGAGTTAAGCAACAAAGTAGCTGGTGAAGCAACTCAGTGGCAAACTTATCTCAATGCACTGGCACAAGTTAGCTTTGAAGAATGGCTGAAGGCAAGAATACCAGATGGATTGGGTGAGTTTAAATTTTGTGCTATCGCTACCGAACACCTACTTGATGAAATGGTAATTATCCCTCAAAATACCATCCAATACCCAGAAAAAATTGCTCATTTTTATGTGGGAATTGAGGTGCTAGAAGAAGCAGAGCAAGTAATTATCAGAGGTTTTTTAAATTACAATCAACTGGTCGATTGCTTAAGTCAATTAAATTTACAACTGTGCCCAGACGGTTGTTACCATATCCCTTTTGATGTATTCGATCCTGAGCCAAATCACCTGTTATCTTACTGCCGTTTCTTGTCGCCGTCAGCTTTCAATTTACCTGTCGCTGCAAGCGCCACAAAAAATTATGAAAACTTACTCAAATCTGTCAAGGAAACCAGAACCAAGTTAAGTCAATGGTTAGAAAATATTTTTGACGACACCTGGCAAGCAATTGACGCCTTGATAAGTCCAGAAGCTGGTTTAGCTTGGAGTACCAGAAATGTTGAATCGGGTGCTGCGAGCAGATGCAAACTCATTGATTTAGGCATACAACTAGACAGTCAAACTATCGCCTTGCTAGTGAACGTTATCGAAGAAACTGATGAAAAATTAAGAATTTTACTTCAGTTACATCCGACGGGCGGTCAAAAGTACTTGCCACCCGATCTTAAATTAACTTTGCTGTCTAAAGCGGGGAAAGTTCTTCAAGACGTGACTTCTAGAAGTCAAGACAATTATATTCAACTAAAATCCTTTAAAGGTGAACCTGGAAAACGCTTTAGCGTCGAGGTGAGTTTGAATGATGCCAAAGTCAAAGAAGATTTTGAATTCTAATATCGTCTTAACCAGATAGCGGATATGGGGATGAGGAATGGAGAATTTAGTCATGCTCTTCTCATTCCCTAGCTGTCTAAATATATGAGTTTTCTAGCGAGTTGTGTTATTTTATAATTTTTTGCTCGAGAACTCTTAGTCGTTTATGAACATTGAACCTAGCCCGCTGCACCAGTTTCAGAGACTAGCCAACCCTTGCGAACTACCTGACAACCCGCAACAGCAGCGCCAGAAAGAACCGACATTTTATTATTTCGCTTACGGTTCCTGCATGTGTCCGGTTGATTTGAAGCGGACTCTTGGTGAAAACACGCATAACTACGTCATTGGTGTAGCAACGCTTAAAGGGTATCGACTGGGTTTTTACCGCCTCTCAGGGCGTCGCCAATGTGGGGCGCTCGATGTGGTTCCAGACTCAGCATCCCATGTCGAAGGAGTGCTGTATCGGTTACCTTGGCGGTTGAGCGACGCCCTCGACGAACGAGAAGAAGTGCCAAGCGGCGGCTATCGACATGAAATTATCAGCGTATCCTGCCGAGGAAAACTGTATAACAATGTACGAACTTATGTAGTTGTCGATAAATTGCCAGAAGAAATTGCGCCCAATGACTGGTATTTCAATGTTGTGCTGCGCGGTGCCGTAACTTGCGGACTTTCAGAGCAATATTGTTGGAAGTTGTTTAATCATATGCACCAGCTACAGCAGCAACATTGGGGTTCTGCATAAAGCGATAAATAATTCTGTGTCAGAATTGACCAAAGAGTCTTGGAGTCATAAGCGATGGTTTCGGCATCTGGACAACCAGCAAAGAAACCGGGTTTCTTTGCGTAAGTCCTAGCGGTGTGCAGTCCCCAAGCCATTCCATAATAGTAAAACCGTTGTTGCTATCAAGTAGCGGTTAAAGATGGTCGCATCTGGTCCCACTTCGGTCTGGGACGATCGAATCAGTATTGGCACGAAGGCACAAGTTCCAACAGATACTAATATGGCAACTATCGCCAGCAAATTTGACTGTTTTGTTAAAACCCACATTCCGCACCCTCGACTGGCACAATCGGTTTTCACGGGATTGGAGTCTAGCGACTGGTAATATAAAATACTTTAACTACTTAAATTATTCCTCCCAGTCGCTAGTCCCCAAACTTCAATCGACCAAAATTCGTAGTGTGACACTTCAGGGAAAGAATGTGGGTTAATAGACATCTGCTGATAGTTTTCCGAGTGCTGCTTCTCAATCAACATTGATTACACATCGAAAACCAATGTGGTTCGTCGAAGTATCAATTGCTTCTGGATATCTGGCGGCGGGACGGTAGCGGGCACAGTAGTTAGGCGCACAGAGGAAAGAACCTCCCTTGAGTACCTTACGAGGCTTCTGCATAGAAGGTGGTACTTTACGGTCATAGCTATCCTTTTCTGTACCACCTCTAGGATTTTTGGGGATGCAACAAGATTTAGTTGGGTTTTCTGGATGTTTTTCCTGATACCAGTCCTCTGTCCACTCCCAAACATTGCCAATCATGTCGTAGAGTCCGTAGCCATTTGGGGGGTAAGAACCAACTGCTTCTGTCCCTGGTGGCTGAGATTTGAGATTTTGCCAAGGAAACTGCCCCAACCAGGTGTTAGCCATCGGTTTATCTTGGGGCATAAATTCATTCCCCCAAGCAAATTCCGCCCCATCTAAGCCACCCCGCGCGGCAAATTCCCACTGTGCTTCCGTCGAGAGTTGTTTTCCTGCCCATTCAGCATAAGCGACGACATCTTCATAGACAATCTGCACCACTGGGTGATTTTCTTTACCCTTAATCGAACTGTTTGGTCCTTGGGGATGTCGCCAGTTAGCACCAGGTACATACTGCCACCAACAGAAAGTCTGGGGAGCTACGGGTCTATCTGGTTTAATAAATACAGCTGAACCTGGTACTAGCTGTTCTGGGTTAGCATCAGGATAATCTTCTGCCTTCGGGGCTTTTTCGGCAAAGGTAACGTATCCAGTTTCTTTGACAAATTTCTGGAATTGCTTGTTGGTGACAGGATATTTATCAATCCAAAAACCGCTAACGGTTACGGTGTGAATGGGACCTTCTTCGGGATACTTGGGGTTGGCAGATCCCATCTGAAATGTACCTCCTGGAATCCACACCATATCTTTATCTGGTGGTCTGCTGGGAGGAGAAACTGAGTTTTGGGGTTTTGGGGAAACTGAAGTCATACTAACTTGGGGATTTTTGGCAAGATTTAATTAAGTAGTCGAATGGATTTAGATTCCCGACAACTTCTGCGAAGTCGGGAATCTGGGTTGGGTCAAGTTTTGGTTAAGGAAGTGCCATTCCTCTCAAAACTTCCTTGACAAACTAATACTCACTGTGGGCTGGTGAAATTAGTCGCGCCATAACATGCCAGCGAACTCTTTGTCTGTATTTGTTTCTCCTTGATCATTTTCTACATAGACAACGACCTGTTCAATCGTTGCTCCTTCAAATTCACCGGGTGATTCATAATCACGGGATACTGGCTGTCCGCCATCTCGACCAACATTCAACCCTTCACCAGAGAGGGAAAATTTGCCTGGTTGGGTTTTAAAGGGTGCTTTATCTGCATAAGATCGCAATGACATCCCGTTAGTAGTGATGATTACACTTTGCGGTCTATCATTGATATACAGACTGACATTCCCCAAGGTGCTGTTTTGCTCGTCTGTACCAGTCTTGTCGAACTTGACAGAGAACAAATAACTGCCACTGGGATTTTCTGGGAGGGGACAACTGACTTTTTGCTCATATTGTCCCAGCCAGTTATAGACATAACAAAGCTGGTTTTCATGGATGTAAAGACTGTGACCGCCAAAACGTCCGCCGTGGGCGAAAAGAACCCCTTTGACTTGTTGGTTTAGTTCCGGTAAAACCTTGGCTGGCAGAGTTTGGACTTTCTCAACTACTGTTTTGATGTTATAGGAGCGACCGTCGATGTTGATTGTTGCTCCTTGTGACAAGTCCATAGGTCCAGAAATCTGATGGAGTTGACCACCCACGGATAAAGTCATTCCTTGAATCGCGGGTACTGTCGAGATCTCTTCTGAATCTGAATCGGAGAAACAGACCGTTGCGGTAATCTTGTAAGACCGACCCCGAATGTTGACAGCTACGGCTTCCGGGACTTCCGAACAACCAGGGTAGTAAGTGTATTCATTTCGCGGCTCACTCAACTGGGGACGAGGTTCACCTAACACCGCAGATGTTGAGCGATCGTCGAGAGGTAGTCCATTGTACTTGCCAGCTTGCGCGAACCAGATGTTCTTCATCTCTTCGAGCTTTTCAGGGAATTGTGCGGCTAAGTCTTTGCACTGAGTTGGGTCTGCGCCGAATGATGGGTACCGATCTTTCAATTGTGTCAATTGTTCTTTCTCCCGAGCGGTCAAATTCGGGTCCTCTGCCATGAAATACAGTTCCCACTTATCAAGTGGAAATTTGCTCCAATCAGAAGTTGAGCCGCTCCTCGCTCTAAAGAGACGAGGAATCAGGCCAGGAATTAGAGTTAGCTTTTCGCTCATTAATAGCTATCTGGCTAACCGTTTCTGGCTTCATGCAGAACTGCTCTAAGGGTGAATGACTCAGCCTACTTTC